>NZ_JBBOWX010000001.1:1875000-2184375 GCF_038007285.1 Sporosarcina sp. FSL K6-3457 | reverse complement strand
GATCAAAGCGGCGTATCGACAGCTGTCGCATGCAAAGTGTTGCGGGAATTGTTGTTGGCAGTCAATTAAGATGCCATAGCAGATTCAAATTAATTGTCTATATCAAAAATATATGAAAATGGTGGTGTTTACCTATGGGTAAAGCTTTAATTATTGGTGCTGGCGGAGTTGCTGGCGTTGTTGTGCATAAATGTTGTCAGGTTCCTGACGTCTTCGAAGAAATTTGTATTGCAAGTCGTACCGTATCAAAATGTGATGCATTGAAAGAAAAACTAGATGGCGGTCGTACTAAAATTCAAACCGCTCAAGTCGATGCGGACAACGTCGAAGAACTCGTTGAACTGATCAATCGCTTCCAACCTGATATCGTCATTAACGTTGCATTACCGTACCAAGACTTAACAATCATGGATGCTTGTCTTGCAACAGGTGTTGACTATATGGACACAGCTAACTACGAGCCACTTGAAACAGCTAAGTTTGAATATAGCTGGCAATGGGCCTACCGTGAAAAATTTGAGCAAGCAGGCATCACTGCCCTACTTGGCAGCGGCTTCGACCCCGGTGTTACAGGCGTATTCTCTGCTCATGCACTTAAACATCATTTCGATGAAATTCATGAGATTGATATCGTCGATGCGAATGCTGGTGATCACGGCTATCCGTTTGCAACTAACTTCAACCCTGAAATCAACATTCGCGAAATCACAGCAAATGGTCGTTACTGGGAAAATGGTGAATTTATCGAAACGCCACCACTATCCGTTAAACGCGTCTATAATCTACCGGAAATTGGTCCTAAAGATGTCTACTTGCTTTACCATGAAGAATTAGAGTCTTTGGCACTCAATATGACAGGTATTAAAAAAATCCGTTTCTGGATGACATTCTCAGAAAGCTATCTGAACCACTTAAAAGTTCTTGAAAACGTCGGCATGACGTCTATCGAACCAATCCTATTTGAAGGGAAAGAAATCGCCCCCCTTCAATTCTTAAAAGCCGTTCTACCAGATCCAGCTTCTCTTGGGCCACGTACAAAAGGGAAAACAAATATCGGCTGTATTTTCCAAGGCATCAAAGACGGCAAAGAGAAAACGTACTATATTTATAATATTTGTGACCATCAAGAATGCTATGCAGAAGTCGGCTCGCAAGCTATTTCTTACACAACAGGCGTTCCCGCTATGATTGGTGCCATGATGATTTTGACGGGTAAATGGAAAAAGCCTGGCGTGCATAACATCGAGGAGTTCGATCCAGATCCATTCATGGATGCACTGAACCAATATGGACTACCATGGCAGGAAAGCTTCAATCCTGAATTGATTGACTGAGGAGGGCTGGCAATTGAATATCGATTTGAACGCACTCCCCTCTCCTTGTTATGTGGTAGATGAGGCGTTGCTCATTAAAAACTTAGAGAAACTGAAGTCTGTTATCGATCGCACAGGCTGTAAGATTCTGCTTGCGCAAAAGGGATTTTCAATGTTCTCTGTCTATCCGTTAATGGGGCAATACTTGAATGGCGTCACTTCTAGTTCCGTGCACGAAGCAAGACTAGGCTATGAAGAAATGGGCAAAGAAGTTCACACTTATGCCCCCGCCTTTTCAGAAACTGAGTTCGATGAAATCCTGTCGTATTCGGATCATATTGTCTTTAATTCATTTCAACAATGGAATCAATTCAAAGGTAAAGTTACGAACCATTCAAAACAAATTAGTGTTGGAATTCGCATTAATCCGGAGTACTCGGAAATTGAAGTCGATATGTATAACCCATGCTTTGCACACTCTCGATTTGGGGTCACACTAGACAACTTTGAACCCGACCAGCTTGAAGGCATTGAAGGATTGCATTTCCACACGATGTGTGAGCAAAATTCCGATACGCTTTGGCGGACTATTCAGGTGGTCGACGAGGAATTTGGGGAATACATTAAAAACATGAAGTGGATCAACTTTGGCGGCGGACATCATATTACGCGGGATGATTATGATATTGAAACACTGATACGGTCAATTTTATTTATGAAAGAAAAGTACAATATTGACGTCTATTTAGAGCCTGGTGAAGCTGTTGCCCTGAATACGGGCTATCTTGTGGCAACCGTTTTGGATACGCTCGATAACGGCATGCCGATTGCCATTTTAGATAATTCAGCAGCCTGCCATATGCCTGATGTCTTGGAAATGCCTTATCGTCCTGAGATTATCGGTGCGGGAATGCCTAATGAAAAATCTTATACGTATCGATTTGGCGGACCTACTTGCCTCGCAGGCGATGTCATTGGCGATTATTCTTTCGATCAACCTTTACAGCCTGGCGACAAGCTCGTATTTTGTGATATGGCTCATTATTCCATGGTGAAAAACAATACATTTAATGGCGTCAACTTACCTGCTATTGTGTTAAATACAGTGAATGATGGCGTGAAGGTCATTAAACAATTTGGTTACGAAGATTTTAAAGGTCGTTTGTCTTAATTGAAAAAGTGTGAGCAGCTATGATAAGTGCTCACACTTTTTTCACTATTTGAATCACTCCGAGGATACTGGCGTAATTCACACACAGGTAATCTAGCCGTTTAATTGTTATTTTATTTTTAGTAATCCAAGGACTCTAAATTACCTAGTTCTCCAATTTTTCTGTAATAGGATTAACAGAATAGAATCTTTTTTCTCCATCTACATAGCCGATGACCAGATAAAAATCAGTTCCTTTTTCACCCCACAAAACAGTCAAATACTTCTTTTCGAGAATAATTTGATACTGTTCGCTGACTAGTCTTTGTCCTTCCTCATAGGTTAATTGGGGAGGCAAATAATTCTGAATAACCATCAAACAGAAGATTAAGCCTGTGACTGCCGCATTCACCCACAATGGTTTATATGTCTTAATCAAAAACCAGGATAGAATTGTAAAAATAAACAAAATATAGCAGTAGAACCTTAACTGATTAATTGCTTCGTACGATGTAGCATTGGTGAATAAATAGATTTCAGAGACTGCTGCCAAAATCAGCAAATAGATATATGGAATATTCTTTTTATTTTTTCAATGGTTTGGTTGATTACAGCCAATGAAATGTACCACTCGTGCCATGTTTATTACCACCAAGTGACAGGGAATGTACCAGTGAGTGACAAAGCCTTTACCACTTCATACCTTTTGTATAATTAATGGGCACACCTATTGGTGTGACATTGTTTATACAGGAGGTTTTTTGCATGATTCATTATCGAAAGATATTGGAACTGCACGCTGAGGGGATCAGTTTGAGGGGCATTACCGCAAGTACTGGGCACTCCCGTCAAAAAGTAACAGAGGTCATAGACCTGGCCGAAAAAAAGGATTAGTCTGTCCTTTGGAGGAGGTGATGACAAGCCAATGGATTGAAGAGTTTTTATTTCCAGAGAAAACGTTAGAATCTTCAGGTCGACAGCCACTGAAATTCGATTATATTCACAAAGAGCTAGCCAAGCCAAATGTGACACTATCACTTCTCCATCATGAATATGAAGTCGAGTGCCGAACGAATCATAAGATACCCTACTCATATCGCAGTTTTGTACGTCATTACAGTAAGTATGCAGATAAGTATAAAGCTACTCTGCGCATACGCAGAAAGCCTGGTGAAATTATGGAAGTCGATTGGGCAGGTACCACGTCTTTCATCATTGACAGAGATACTGGAGAAAAGATAAAGGCATATGTTTACGTTGCGACATTGCCATGTAGCCAGTTAGCATATGCAGAAGCCGCTTTATCTATGATCTTGTCTTCGTGGATTACAGCCCATAATCATGCGTATGAGTATTTTGGTGGCGTTACACAAATTGTAGTTCCAGACAACCTTAAAACAGGCGTGACAAAGCATACATCGCGCGAATTAGTCTTAAATCCTACGTACAAGGAAATGGCAGACCACTACGGCACAGTTGTCATGCCTGCACGTGTTCGGACACCGAAAGATAAAGCGAGTGTAGAAGGCTCAGTAGGTGTTATTTCTACATGGATTATTGCGGCATTAAGAAATTCACACTGCTTCAGTCTTGATGAATTGAATAAAGAAGTTCGAGTAAAGTTAGATGAATTTAATCAACGACCTTTTACTCGTAAAGAAGGGTGCCGTTTTTCGGCATTTGAAGAAGAGGAGAAATTTGCGCTTTCTCCTCTTCCTTTAACACCTTACAAAATGTCTGAATGGAAAACAGCGAAAGTACGTCCAGATTATCACATCTCTGTTGAAAGCATGTTTTACTCTGTACCCTACGAGTATATCAATCAGCAAGTCGAAATTAAACTATCAGATGACTTCGTTGAGATCCTTTTCAACCATATGAGAGTAGCTTCACATCAACGATTGTATGGGAGGTTCGGTCAATTATCTACCGTCCGTGACCATATGCCAGATAATCATAAATTATTCGTAGACCAAACGTTTGAAGCGGCAATAAAGTGGGCTGAAGATATCGGTCCATCAACCTTGAAAGTCGTTCGCTACATTTTAGATACTTATCAGACTGAGAAACAGGCGTTACAATCTATCTTTTCATTTAAAAAATCAGAACATCGTTACACAAAATATGAAATTGAACGCGCCTGTAAAAATGTGTTTTCTATCACCAAAAGACCTACGGTCAAAAGTATTCAAACCATTTTAAAGAACAACAAAAAGAATGATGCCGAGCAAGAAATAAAGCGTGAAACGAAAATCGATAACCATGCCTTCACACGAGGCGCATCCTATTATGGAGGTGCTGATAAATGATGAACGACCAAACATTAACAAAATTATCCGAGTTGAAATTGATGGGTATGGCAGAAGCTTATAAGGAACAAGCATCAAATAAAGAATTTCAAAAGATGAGTTTTGAAGACCGTTTCTCTTTACTCGTTGATTTAGAACATTCCCGTCGTAAAGGCAATAAGCTTCAACGGCTAATCAAAGCAGCCACTTTTTTAAATTCAAAAGCTTGTATTGAAGATATCGAGTACTATGAGGATCGTCGGCTAGATAAAAAGATGATTTTGAAACTAGCTAGTGGCATCTATATTCAAGACAGTCACAACATTATATTGAAAGGACCTACTGGTTCAGGAAAATCATTTTTGGCTACTGCATTCGGTATTTCTGCTTGTCGGCAATTCTATCAGGTGAAATATATTCGTTTACCAGAATTACTTGATGAACTATTACTTGCGAAATTAGCAGCAGATGGAAGCTACCGTAAATGTATCAAAAAGTATACAAAGGTCGATCTCTTAATTCTTGATGAATGGCTACTGACAGATTTATCAACGGAAGAAGCAACAACCCTGCTAGAAATCACTGAATCCCGCCATAAAGCGGCTTCTACTATTTACTGTTCACAAATTGATCCTAGTGGATGGCATTTAAAATTGGGTAATGAAACAATTGCGGAGGCTATCTTAGATAGAATTATCCATGATTCCTATCAAATATTGATAGACGGAGAAATTTCTATGAGAGAACGCCATGGATTGGGGGAATCTAAATGATCCCATCAGAAGTTGAATGTCGTATAGCAAGGTATTTTTTTCACATGTATTTACCTGATGATGTGCTGGAGGAAATAGAAGAAAAATTATTACCTTCCTGCATATGGATTGAGGATGAAGCAATAGATCACGATGAACTCGTTCGCTGGGCCATCGACATTATTGATAAACAATTAGAAAATAAAAGGTTTAGATAAAATAGATAGCCATTGGGATGGTTGATATTCCGATGGCTGTCTATTTTTGTGTAGAAGGAATCCCAACGGTAAGTAAAATTAGTCTGTAGGGTTCTTTTCGTTCAGTGGTAAACACGTTGGCAATGAGTGGTACAATTCGTGGCAATCGCTGGTACAAACTATGGCACGAGTGGTACATTCGCGTGGCTGTAATCATTGGTTCATATAATCTACCAACCTCATTAAATAAATGAGCTGTGTCTGTTTTAGTGTTGTCTTTTTCTCTTAATCGCAGATTTTAATTTTCATGGGAGTTGAACAAGATTTTACTCTATATACTCAATTAACATTGCTGGAACTGCTTCAAAAATATAAATTTCAGGGTTATTAAAAGGTTTATTTTTCAAAAACTCATCAAGAGTATGTACACTTTCCCAATACTGTTTCATTAAATCTTCCTTTGAAGGTAACCCTTCAACAAAGTATCCTCTGCCACCAACTAATTTATCTTCATAATGAGCAAATAAATTACTACCTGTATCTCGATTAAAAACCATTATTTTATCACTGAATATAGGAAATTGAAAATGAGGTTCTTCATACGGTTTCAAATCTGCACCGAAAGCTACTTTAAAATCAATCCATTTCGGTAAATTTGCAGGTCTGAAACGCTCTGTTAATTCTGGAAAATAATTACCGCTATTAGAATACCATTTGGTTGCCGTCTTATGATTTAATCCTTCTTTTAAAACCCATTGTGGACTTATACTTGGGTCACTATCATTTTCAATGAACATATGATATAAAAACAAGTTATTTCCTCCTTTCGTTAAATAAAACTCTGCTAGCAAAATTATTAAACTAAACTGATGCGTAAGTTGAATAGCAAATAAACCTGTTTCTTGACAGCCCTATTCTGCTAAAGAACCTTTTATTCTTTACTGGAAATAACATTTAAAATAATTAAATATACTTTTTCATTATTAAATTCACCAACGTTTACTAATTGGTGAATTTCGACTTTTTCCCCTTCATTTAAACTTACTGTGTTTAAGACATTATCTAGTGACTTTGCAAAAGAAAAATTCTCGTGAACTCTCGCAATTGTCCATTCAATAACTATTTGATTATTTATCCTCAACTAAATTCACCTCTTTTCATGTGTCTTGTAAAAGTAAGCGAAACATCATTAGGTAACTTATTCTATAATTCATACTAAAATCCCTTCATCAAGTAATAGTTGATGGATAGTGGCTTCTTAGGGAGCTCTTTTTCTTCGCACATGTTAGTTGAAGAAGATTTATGGTTAATTCCCATTGCTAATAGTAATAGAAAACCTGCAGCAAAAACAAATATATTCCCTATTTAGCCGACAAGTAATTTTTGGAATTTTATTTTGAAGGAATCAGTCAAAGAACATTGGTTCAGGCACTCTGATGTCGTTCAGTGCGCCATTTCGCTATTAGGGAAAAAAATAAACTGCCAAAATCCTTTTATATAAGAACTTTGGCAGTTTTAAGGGTTAGATTAATGTAGAGGATTCCCATTTTACCCTCTCCTAAAATTTAAAAACAGTAAGGATGGTGAGTAACTTCAAGTGTACCATCTCTTAGTACACGATGGTAATATGAATTTCCATAATCAGACATGTTCATACTAATAACTCTACCTGTATACTGCTTAATATAGTATGTGATATATGAGTTATCTTCTTGTTTTACGGTATACTTTTCGTCCGGCAAGGCAATTGTTGAGCTCCTTAAATCCTTTACATCTACATCTTTTGCATATCTGCTTCTACTACAAGACGAAGCTGCACCGGATTCATACTTATGTCTATCAAAGGAATGCTGGTTTGCGAATTGTGAACTTGTGCTTCCACCGTTTAATTTATATTTTGCTTGAGGAAGAGATAGAATTTTGAAAGATGATGAATCCTTTTGCTCAATAGAAGTTTTAATAGCATCTATCTCTTCAGTCAAAGAAGTATTTTTTTCTTTTACTAAAGAAATATTGCCAGACTCTTCATTGACAGTAACGATTAACTCTACACTTCTACTAATCCCATCTTTGTCATTCCAATGATATATAATTTCGTTATCCCCACTTTTAAAAGTATCAGCTATCATATTTAACCTATATAAGTTAATTTTATTCTGTAGTTTTGTTTCACTATAGGTTTCTGATGCATAAGTACTTGAAAAGCCCGTAAACATTAAAACTATCGATAAAAACATTAAAAATATTATTCTAATTTTCATAACAATTCACTTCCCTTTCATTTTTGTATTAATAGTTTTAGGTTCTATCGGCTACGTTTTTATTCACCCCCACTTATACATTTCCGCATCAAGAAAGTTAGTATATAAATAGTGTAATATTCCAATAATGGAGACGTCAAATTAATTCATATATTTCTCTAGTTACTCGAACCTTGAATATTCAATTAAATAATTCTAGTTTGTGCTAGAGCAGTACAGCCTCATGGTTTATATTAAATATTAAAGTACCCCAATATGGATTGTGCTGAAACTTATGAGGTTATTTATTCCAACAATTTTCGTTTGCAACTAATATTTCAACCGATTTCACGAATCTGAAACATGATTCGATATATTTTTTGTTAGATAAAATTAAATTTAGGTTTATGCGATCAATGCAGTTTTAATATTGAATGTTTATATTAAATGTTCTCAACTCCCCCGTTGTTGAACAAATTTGCTGTTCTTATATTTTTAGTGTTAAATCTTTTTCTATCCAGTATTTATTTAATTTACAACGGGAAAACGGTTAGTTGTTTTGACTATCCTCACTGGAAATGGAATATCTAGCTTTTCTGAAGGAACTCCAACCATTATTATCCTAGCACTATTATTCATATTAATATCTTTAAGAACAATTGGCACCATCACTTTAGATTTAGGAGGTACGAGTACTTGTTGTAATTCCAAAGATTCATATTCAGAAATCAATTTTAAGTGTGCTTTTAACTCAAAATCATGTTGATTTTCTATAGTTAAAAAATAATTGTCTTTATTTATAGATTCAACCTCTTTAGTTAAATTAGAATCTACATACATTTGCATTACTATCGAAGTTTCATTTTCTATATCTTGTATTTTCTGTACTTTAATATATATATCTTGAATAGTAGATACTCCTTTACTCATATTATTGACTTTAAGTAATAGATAGTTTGCCGCAACTGTTTTTTGAGTTTTATATATCTCCAGAGGATCACTAACTTTATCGTTAAGCACCTTTTCACTTATTATATAAATAACCTGCTCACCTGATGGTAAATTTGATATAGTGAAAGGAACTTTTTTAGTTCCTTCTTTTGGTACATCAATAATATGGTAAGAGCCCACTGAACCGTTAATTTCTATTTTTACAGGATTATTATTATTTTCTAAATATGCATACACTGCTATCCGTTCTTCTTTTAATGTTGAGTGTTTATACAAGATATTCCCTTTTATAGCTCCTTTTTCGTTTGTTATGTGCAAATTTTTAGTCCTGTCTCCAATAAATTCATTGTTTAGCTGGATTTCAACCGTTCGTGATTCTGATGTTTTTTTACTTTGGATATCCTTAGAATGTTCTATTTCCTTTGAAGTTTGTTGAATTGATTTCTCATTATTGGCATTTGAGTTAAATATAATAGACCACTTTCTTTCATCAATTACGAATAGGAAGATCGAAATTATTGCAACCATAATAGCGAGTAACAAGATTTTTTTTTTACCATCTACAACTTCCTTAATATATTATTTATGCGATAAATTTACTTCAAAGTTATTTCTTCGATTGTATGAGTACTACTTGACATCGTACCTACTTGTACTTGATGAATGCTTTCAGCGATATATTTATCCCCAGATTCACCTTTAGTTCCACTTTTTGTTGTAACAGAGGCAAAACCGTCTTGTTTACCCCAGACGGTGGTACTATCTTCGTCCAATCTTTGAAAAACTGTATTACCTTTTGGTAGTCTTAATAGTGTCCCCACAACAGAGAAGAATACAACTAATTTCCCATTACTAACAGATGTAGCATGTGTCCCCCACCATCCCTGGCTATCTCTGTTTAAATACGTATGTCCTTCGCCAAAAGCTAAGTATTTTATATCTAGTGTAGAAATCTCTTCTGGATTAGTCAAATCAATTTTAACTTTTGATGGAAGATCCTTAACATCATTGTAATTATAATCCATCCAAACTTCTCCTTCTCCTTTAATCTCTTGGGCATTTGTAAGACTTGCAGGCGTTATTGCAAGTGTTGAAGCAAATAATACACTAGCCATTAATAAATGTTTTAACTTCATAATATTACCTCCCTCTATAAATGATGATGTATCAACGGTTTGAGCTGTTGATATACAAGTGTTGCCAGGCTCCTTTAGGGACTCATCGGTCAATCGAAATAAATAATACCAATTTCTACAATATACCGTTCCTACTGGCAGATGTCTTATTATACTGACTAGAGCGGTGAATCATTGAATAATAGCTACTACTTTTAAACCCTTAAGTATTTTATTTTTCTACTCCAAAACAATCTCTCCTTCCCTTATTCTGATTATTTTTTGTAGGTACTCTTATTCTTAATCCTTGGGACAACTCTATTATACCCCTGGGTGAATATCCTGTATATTATGAAATAATACTATATAAACAATCTTTTCCACCTACTTAATTGCAGCGAAAATCAGCAATCTTTGTCAAAACGCAAAGATTTTAAGTAAATGGAGAAATTAGCTTACTTTCTCTTAAGCTAGATGATCCTTATATCAAAATCTTTTTTCAAGTTAAAAATAGGCAGAAGATACTTTACTATTTCCCTAAGAACCTAGAGCTGTTGTTAGTACATTATCATCTAACTTAAAAAGCCTGCCCAACAATCTCGTTTGATTGTTAGGCAGGCACTTTTTCTCTAATTCAGAACTCTCATTTTCACTTTCTTAACACCCCATTGCATCGCACGATCATAAGACGGGATGAATACATCGATTTTATGCCCTTTAATAGCCCCGCCTGTATCACCAGCAATTGCCTCCCCATAACCTTCCACCCATACTTTTGTTCCAAGCGGGATCACCCTCGGATCGACTGCGATTACCTTACGATTGGGATTCGCACGTAGGTCAATACCATAGGCTGTCGTACCTGAACATCCTTCACAATAAGCTGTATAGGCTGTAGCTGTTACCAATAACTCTTCCCCCTCACTAGCAGATGGAGGTGGCGTTGAAACAACTACTTGCGAAGCAGAAACGGGTACAACAGCTTTCAGTATTTCAACTGGCGGCACCCCATCACCTCCACTGACAATCAATTCATCTCCGGGGTGAATCAAAGACCCCGTCAAGCCATTCAAGGCCATAAGAGACGTCAAAGAAATAGCGTGATTTCGGGCAATCCTGTACAAATTATCTCCTTGGTTAACCGTGTACACTTCTGGCTCTGGTTGTAATTCGACAGGAGCATCTGCCACAAGATAATCCCGAAAAGGCACTGCACTTTCTTGTGAACCAGTGTAATCTGGAAGGTAATTTAAAATCGTGTACTCTTCCCCTTGTATAACAGATGCCTGTGTGACGGAATAAGTGGAGCCTACAAAAATTATAGCTAGCAAAAATATCTTTATTATCTTCAACATAAAATCTCTCCTTTTAGCTATTTCGATCGCTTCTAATCTGCTATCGATAATTGGTTTGAAACAAGTATTGCCCCGAAACTGTGAAAAACAAACATTCGAAGTAAATAAAAAGATGCTCTATTGCCAAACAATGAAAATTTGTTTGGTAATAGAGCATCTTAAATTCGAAAAAAATTTCAATAAAATGCAAAATAATTCTTGATAATGGAATACACTTTGCTTTATTATAAAAAAATAGTATGTAAGCTTTCATACTAAATGGTAACTAAGGAGCTAACTACTGCAATCAAAAAAATTGAAGATTATATGAAAATGTAGCAAAAAATCTATTAGCTTCGAAGTTTTTTAACGGTTATCTGTGCATTAAATCGGGTAAAGGTTGTTAATGAAGTGGAAACTGCGATTGGAAGCGAAAAAAGTAAAGGGGATGCTTATTTTGAAAAAAGCATATAAAACGGAAGTTCTCTTCACCGCTACCCAACAACAAAAAGTGAATCAAACAATCGGGGTTTGTCGATATGTCTACAACCTTTACTTGGAAACTGCACAGAAGCATTACAAGGAAACAAAGAAACATCTGTCTGGTTATGACTTTTCAAAATGGCTGAACAATATCCATACAAAAGAAACCGATCAATGGATTAAAGATGTCCCCAGTAAAGCTGTGAAGCAAGCCATAATGAACGGTGATAAGGCTTTTCGGAACTTCTTTAAAGGATTGGCTAAATCTCCACGGTTTAAAAAGAAGAGAAATCAAGATGTAAAAGCTTATTTTCCGAAAAACAATGTAACTGATTTGACAGTGGAACGTCATCGTATTAAAGTTCCGACGATCGGCTGGGTTCTTTTGAAGGAATTTGGTTATATTCCAACGGATGCAAATGTTACTAGTTGCACATTGTCACAAAAAGCGGGTCGTTATTTTATTTCTGTTTTATGTGAAGTTGAAGAAGTGAAAGAAACCTATGTCCCAGAACATGATGGGATTGGCGTTGACTTAGGAATCGGTACTTTCGCGGTTTGTAGTCATCATGTTCAATTCGATAACATTAACAAAACCCAGCCAGTTATTAAATTAGAAAAAAGCTTGAAGCGACAACAGCGGAAACTGAGTCGCAGTTACGAACAAAATAAAAACCGAAAGAGAGGTGAATTCTGCGCTAAAAACAGGCAGAAACAACTCCTAGTTGTTCAAAAGCTGCACGCTAGACTAGCGAACATCCGACAAGAATATATTCGGTATGTGGTGAGTGTGTTGGTGAAAACCAAACCAACGTATCTTACGATTGAAGATTTAAATGTCAAAGGCATGATGAAAAATCGGCACTTATCTAAAGCGGTTGCACAGCAATGTTTTTCTGCTTTTCGAGAAATGTTAACAGATAAATGTCTCGAGAAGGGTATCGAACTTCGATTGGTGGATATGTGGTATCCATCCTCCAAGCTTTGTTCAACTTGTGGTGTCAAAAAGACAACACTAAGTCTTTCTGAACGGACATTTGCCTGTGACAATTGCGATACGGTTCTTGACCGAGATGTGAATGCCAGTTTAAATTTGAAATACGCAAAAGAATACACGGTTATCACACAACGATAACGTGTATACGTAGGGTGGGCTACATCCGAATTTACGCCTGTGGAGTGCTAAACCAACTGTAGTAGCGGGCAAGTGGCAAGGTAGGGTACGAAGAAGCAGGAAATTGTCTAGCGTAGAGAAATTAATACATTTTTCTATGTTTTTTAGTAGCAGAGTGGCATGATGAGGAATTACACCAAAGAAGACATTCGGAAATTTGTAGAGGACGACAATGTAAATTTTGTTCGCCTACAATTTACGGATATTTTAGGAATGATAAAAAACGTAGAGATTCCCATTAGCCAGCTCGAAAAGGCACTAGATAATAAAATGATGTTTGACGGCTCTTCTATCGAAGGATTTGTTCGAATTGAAGAATCAGATATGTACCTCATACCAGATCTGAATACATGGATGGTATTCCCTTGGCCTTCGGGAAAAGGAAAAGTTGCACGGCTCATCTGTGATGTCTCACTTGCCAACGGATTACCATTTGCAGGTGATCCTCGTGGTAATTTAAAACGTGTATTGAAGGAAATGAAGGAGCTTGGGTTCACAGACTTCAATCTCGGACCAGAACCAGAATTCTTCCTGTTCAAGCTCGATGACAATAAGCAACCTACAATGGAATTGAACGACAACGGCGGTTATTTCGATCTATCACCGATGGATCTCGGAGAAAACTGTCGACGTGATATCGTCCTGGAGCTCGAGGAAATGGGCTTTGAGGTTGAAGCCTCTCATCATGAGTGCGCACCTGGACAGCATGAAATTGACTTTAAATACGCAGACGTTCTCACGGCCTGTGACAACATCCAAACGTTTAAACTCGTCGTCAAAACCATTGCACGTAAACACGGCTTGCACGCAACATTCATGCCTAAACCAATTTTCGGTGTCAATGGCTCAGGTATGCATTGCAATGTATCCCTGTTTACAGATGGTGAAAATGCTTTTGTTGACGAAGCAGGTGAACTGAAGCTGAGTCAAACCGCTTATCAATTCATGGCTGGTATTCTCGAACATGTTCCTGGTTTTACAGCTGTGACAAATCCGACCGTTAACTCATACAAACGGCTCGTCCCGGGCTACGAGGCACCCTGCTATATCGCTTGGTCCGCTCAAAACCGTAGCCCACTCATTCGGATTCCAGCATCTCGGGGGATTAGCACACGTATTGAAGTTCGTTCCGTTGACTCCGCTGCGAATCCTTATCTTGCAATGGCCGCAATCCTAAAAGCAGGACTAGACGGCATCAAACGTAAACTAACACCACCAAAACCGATTGACCGCAATATTTACGAGATGAAGCCTTCCGAGCTAAAAGAACTCGGCATCGGAACTTTGCCAACGGATCTTGACCACGCACTCATCGCACTCAGCAAAGATGACGTCATTCAAGAGGCACTTGGCAAACACATCTTTGAAAACTTTATGGAAGAAAAGAAAGTGGAATGGGAAAGTTATCGAATTACTGTACACCCGTGGGAAGTTGAACATTATATGAAGATGTATTAATGAAAAATGAAATGAAAGAAGCTAGGTTCTCAGATTATGCAGAACCTAGCTTCTTACGTTTTATTCAATAGAGTATTCATTAATAATCATAATGCTTTCTTGTCACCACAATTAGCAATATCGCTGGCACTGTACACACAATCATCCCTAAAAACGCAAGCCCCGGAGAAATTTCGTATAAAAATCCCCCTACTAACGTTAAAATAGCAGTGCTCAAACTCAATGCAAAAGCTGAATAAACGCCTTGCGCATTTGGAATTTGTTGCTTGGGTAAATTTTTAGTTATATAAAGAATAAATGCATAATGTGCAACTCCAAACGATAGTGCATGCAAGCTTTGCGAGAACATAAACATCCACACATTTGGGAACAAATACACAAGTATCCAACGTAGAGTCGATCCCGCTGCCGCTAGCAATAATAGCGACGAGGGCTTCCATTTCTTAAACAGGTGATCAGCCTTCGCAAAGTAAAGAATTTCAAAAATAATTGCAATATTAATAATCAGCCCAATATAATAGTTCTTGATATGTAAATTCTGCAAATAAATATAACCATAATTATAATAAGATGCATGTGCACCTTGCAGTAACACAACGACAAGCAATACGATTGGAAAGCTTTTAACTTGCCATAAGCTACGCATCGTTAGTGACTCTTTACGTTCTCCAATTGTCGGCTTCACTAACAGTACAGCTGGTGTCGGTAAAAAGTGGATGAATAGTATGAAACAAAGTCCTGCTATCATACTCCATAAAATCGCCTGTTCTCCAAAATAACCCGTTACGACACTCACGATAAGCACTGAAATAACAAAGCCTAGTGAACCATAAGAACGACTTTTCCCGTAATTCACATCACCTTGCTGTACCAATGCACTCGCCGTGCTTTCGACAGCAGGAAGTAAAGCCGGATAAACAGCACTAAATAGAATGGTTACAACGAAAAGCGTATTAAATGACGAAATAGGAATATAAAGCAGCGTCGCCACAAGTGAACAAACTGTCAAAACAAGAATAACCGTTTGGCTACTCCAATATTTAGATACAAATGGGAAGGCAAACAGCGTCGACGCACCACGCGCCAATAAGCCAAATCCCATGATTAGACTAGCTTCTGCCACACTTAATCCTTTTGCCTGCACAAGCCATCCTGTCCAATAGGGCAAAAATACTCCCCAGGTTAAAAAAAACACCAAGAAATTCCGTGAAAGCCAACGTTGATTGTTCAATTTCCATTCCCCCTATTTGTTGCATCATAGCATGCATATACAGACATTACTATGAGATATTCATCAATCTGCCTATCCATTAGCTAATTTACATCAACAAAAAAGCCATCTTTTCTATAATTGAAAAGATGACTTTTAATGGTATGAACAACATAAACTTTATGAAATTGCCGATTCCAATAATACTTCCAAATCTTGTTTAGAGAAATGGTAGTTTTCATTACAAAAATGACAGTTTGCGTCGGCTTGCCCGTCCGTCTGAATCATGTCTTGAATCTCGGCGCCACCTAAACTAATAATGGCATTGGTAATCCTCTCCTCAGAGCACTGGCATTGAAACTGAACGGGAATTGTCTCTAGAAACTTCACATTTCCAGCCCCTAATACTTGTTCGAGTATTTGTTCAGGCGTCATTCCCTGCTCCACCATTGAAGAAATAGGCGTGATGTCTTTCAAACGTTCTTCAATCAGTTGGATGGTCTTATCATCTGTTCCAGGCATTAGTTGAATGATAAAGCCACCCGCCGCTTGAATCGTTTGGTCCGGATTGACTAAAACACCTACTCCTACAGAGGAGGGCACTTGCTCCGAGTTCACAATATACGCTGTGAAATCCTCGCCTAACTCACCTGATACAAGAGGAACATATCCAACAAAAGGCTGTTGTAAGCCAATATCCTTCGATACTGTCAGCATGCCATCTGTTCCAACGGCTCTTTTCACATCTAGTTTACCTTGATCATTTAAATCAAAATGAGTTTGAGGATTTGTCACATAGCCCCTCACTTCTCCTTTAGTGTTTGCATCGACTAAAATCGTTCCGATTGGACCACCACCAGCAATTTTTATCGATAGTTTTTCCTCGCCCTTCAGCATAGCGCCTAGTATTACGCCGGCTGTCATTGAACGCCCAAGCGCCGCGGATGCAGTTGGCCAAGTTTGATGGCGACGCTCCGCTTCTCCGACAGTTTCTGTTGTGATTGCCGCATAGGCACGCACCTGATTGTTATAAGCAGTTGCTTTTACTAAATAATCCTTCATTTCCATACTTCCTCTCTTTCCTAAAGCAATTCCTGTGCTAATAAGCGATAGACATTCAAACGTTTCTCTTGTGAATGAGGAATGCTGCAAATCATTGCTTCGTCAAATCCATATTGTTGTTGCTCTTGTTGTAATCGCGCTGCAATTTCTTTTGCAGATCCCACTAAGTGGATTTTACGGCTATCTTGAATCATCATGCGATCCATTTCCGTCAGCGGATAATCACGGGCTTCTTCAGGCGTCAAAACTTGCCCGACTTTGCCTTTCATAAACAGTAAACGCCAAATATCTTGTGGCGCTGCCTCAAACTCAGCTTCTTCTGTTGTTTCGGCCGTTGTCACCATATAAGAAACATTGATTTCTGGTTTCTCCATAAATGCTGAAGGCTGAAAGTTCTTCTTATAAGCCTCCAAAATTGATTCGGATAGCTGGCCATTAAAAAATTGTGCAAAAGAATAACCAACGCCCATACGTCCTGCTTGAATGGCACTATTTCCACTCGAACCTAATAACCAGGCTTCAGGTAAAACAACGTGGGATGGTGTTGCGATTGTTTTATTGTAAAGACGATTGTCTGGTACTTCATCATTGATCAATTGCAGAGCTATATCGAATTTTTCATACATATTGTTGACCATCGGAGGACGCCCTTCGGATAGAGCATAGATGGAATCATTATCCCCGCCTGGCGCTCGACCTACACCAAAATCAATTCTACCTGGTGAAAAGGCGCTCAGTGTTTTAAATACTTCAGCCAGTTTTAGTGGTGAATAATGCATCATCATTGTGCCACCAGTACCGATATGAATTTGTTTCGTTCTGGCGGCTAGATGCGCCGCTGTCACCTCAGGAGCTGAACTTGCGAAGGTATCTGTTCCATGATGCTCCGCCATCCACATTCGTCGGTAGCCTAATTCATCTGTCAAAATAGCTAGCTCTTCTGCTTTTTTCAAAGCACCCACTGCATTATTGCCCTTTGTTACCGGTGCCTGATCCAGAACACTTAACCTCATAGCGTTAACTTCCTCTCCTGCTGTACTTTGTCAGGTGTCACGTCATTACCAAGTGGGTCCAGTACAGTTATGCCAGACACGGTATTGAGTACCTGTCCGCGAATTTCACGTAAGTAATCTTGTTGTAACACTGTTTGTTCAACCATTTCAGCATTTGTTAAACCTTCTTCTCGCTGTTTTTTCGCTAATTCATTAATGCGATCTAGACCTTTTATCATCTATATGCCACTTCTTTCATCGTGTATTTGTAGGAAAATGAGGTACCACATATTCTCCTAATTCTTGAATTACTTCTGTTGCCGGGCGCATACCGTTTTTCAAACCAAAAATGACGTGATTAACGCCAGCATCCTGGTAAGCATGTAAATAATCAATTAAAAACTTATAACCCGATCTAAACCCACCCGTTATCGGTTTAGGTGCTTCATTTGGATTCTCTGATAAGTCGATTGCCAAAGCTTGCGCAAATGGTTTGAATCCACCAGCTGCCTCTCGCCATTTTTTCACAAGTTCACGCTGTTCCTTGACCCCTTGGGAATAAAATAACCAACCATCTGTATGCTTCGCTAGCCATTCAATCGTTTGGCCAGAATACCCTGTACCAAAAATCGGAATGTCCGATAACATTGGTTTTGGAACGACATCACCTTGTAGCATGTCAACGTGCTCTGTCTGAATTTGCGGAAATGATTCTTGCCAGACTTTTTTCATTACCACTATGGACTCTCTAAATAACGCTGCTTTTTCGTTAACATCCACTTTAAATACTGGGAATTCAATAGGCCTGTCACCAGTTGCAACACCTAACAACAATCGCTGTTTAGATATTGTGTCCAGTGAGGCAGCTGACTTGGCCACGTGTAGCGGGTGGCGTAATGTCGTCACAATACTCGAAGTACCAAGTGCAATTCGGTCCGTATGTGCTGCTACGTAAGTAAGAAACACCCATGGGTCGTATAGAGCTCCAACATCACCAAAATTCGAATCATAAAGCGGGGAATCTCTAACAAACAGAGAGGCGAATCCTAAACTTTCCGCATTTTTCGCCAGTAACATTTGCTCATCCAAATCCATCCTCGGGAAGCTTCCTTCATACGACTCCAAAGGAAAGGCTAGCCCAAGTGTTAATATATTGTCTTTAAATGTTTGTGCAAAACCATGATGTAATTGAAATTTGTCCATATAGTGATTCTCCTATTTTCTTATAAAACCATTCTTTCTTTTACCCATTCCTTTAAGCCTTCCACTTTTTCAGGAAAACGATTCCTTGTTTCAGCAGATAGCGATGCCATTGTTTCACGCTTCAAAACCGTTTTCCAAGTCGATTCAGCTTCATCCATTAAATCGGTCAACAAACAGCATTCTTCTTCTTTTTCCAGTTCAAGCATGTCATCGAAGATACCACTTGGAGAATAAAGGGATTGTTGACCTTCTATGGCAAGATAAACATCGTACACTCGAATCTCTTCAGGTTTTTTCTTTAATTTAAAACCGCCCTTGACGCCTGCAACAGAGGTAATTAGGTCTGCACTTACTAGCTTTCTCAATAGTTTTTGAAAGTAAGTCGGTGAGGTTCCCAACTGTTGGCTTATTGCTTCTCCTGGCAATACCGCTCGATCTGGCAACATATTCAGAATCAGAATGGCGTAGACAGATTGTTCAACACCGGTTTTCATCTGCATGATACCTAGCCCCTTTTTTAAAAAGATGTTTTTTGACACTTCTCATTCTCAACTAACTCGGATATTCATTATCCACGTTAGTTTAACTTGTCGAAATCTAAAAGTAAAACGTTTTGTCTTATTTATTCGCAGTCAGCAAATTCCTCCACTCTGATTCTTTAATACATACAAAAATCCCCTCGCTAAAACTTCACGAAGGGATTGACTGAACTTATTTACTTGTGTCTTATACAGTAGCTGGTTGAGCAGCCAATGCTTTTGCAACTTCAGCTACTTTTTCAAGGCCTTGTGCAACGATTTGTTCTGCTTGATCTGGCATTGCATTATGTCCTTCAATGATGACCTCTTCAACAGACATACCGAATACGCCGCCAAATACATTACGCATATATGTAGCTGACATTTCCATCGGTGCCATTTCAGGTGTTGAGTATACCCCACCACGTGCATTAAGAAGGATTGCTTTTTTCTCTGTCATTAAGCTAATCATTTGACCTTCTTCGCTATATTTAAATGCATATCCTGCTTGATATACATAGTCAACAAATGTTTGTAATGGTGCTGGAATTGTTAAGTTCCACAATGGGAATGCGAAAACAACTACATCAGCAGCTGTTAAAGCGTCCATCGCTTTTTGTTTAGCTGCAACAAGACGTTGCTCAAGGTCAGATAGTTGTTCACCGTTTTGCATTTTGCCAAATGCGTTGAACAAGTCTTGTCCGAAATAAGGCATGTCTTCTGAGAATACGTCAAACGTTGTAATATTAAGATCTTTTGCATCCTTGATATTTTCCATAAATGTTTCATACATTTTGCTTGAGATTGCCTCTGAAGCTGGGCGGTTATTTGCTTTTACGACTAAAATATTCATTACTTGTATTCCTCCAAATGTTTTATCTTTGAGTCCACTTGTTTACTCTGGCTCATAAGAAATGATTCTAGCATAGTCAATAGCTTGAAATCAAACATTTAATTTTCCGTAACTTTTTAACTGCATCTTTTAACAGTTAGCAGAATCCAGATTGTTTTAGAATCAGCTAACATTGGATATAATTTATAGAGAGAGAATGAAGTTAAATTCGTAGACTTACTACTAATATACGAGGAGGATTTGTGATGCGTGTTCTAATTGAATGGACTTACAAAACACCGAGGGGTACTGAAACTATTTTTCGCTCTGAAGAAATGCCAGCAGCGAAGGCTTTGCTATTTGCGGAAGATATCGAACGAACCGGACGTATCAAAAGTATTCTATTTACAGATCAACTCGACACGATATGGACAGTTAAAGAGATGAGAAAGTATTTGAAAGAAATTGAAACGGAGCCACATAACATTACAGTCTATTTCGACGGTGGCTTCGACCGTGAGACGAAGAAATCGGGAATGGGCTGCGTCATTTACTATGACCAGAACGGCAAGTCTTACAGACTACGGCGCAATGCTCCTTCTGTCGAACTTACATCTAATAACGAAGCTGAATATGCAGCCCTATATCTCTGTCTACAGGAGCTTGAGCTGTTGAATGTCCATCATCTGCCCGTCCGATTTATTGGCGATTCACAGGTCGTTATCAACCAATTAAGCGAGGAATGGCCGACACTTGAAAATAATCTATCGAGGTGGGCAGACCGAATTGAAGCAAAACTAAAAGACCTCACTATCCAAGCAACATACGAACTAGTGGGACGAAAAAGAAACGCAGAAGCAGATCGATTAGCGACACAAGCTCTGCACGATATTTCTATTACAGCAACGAGTGAAATCGTAGCGGATTAGTTCCCATTAGATCAATTATGCCTGGACGTAATTGCGTCCTCCGGCTTTATCTGGATTCAGCCGGGGGTTGAATTCAGATAAAAATTGACACAGCACTATAGACCAATAACAACGCCATCACGACATTAAATTGCTGCCTATATTTCGCTAAGAACTTTTGAAAGATAGAACCAAAAAGGCTCCAACTACCAGTACTCAGAATACCGACGAAACCTAAAAATAACGACAGCAGTAGTAAACTACTATGTGAGCTATAGTATGGAAGAATGAACGTCGCAACGACCGTAATGCCATATAAAACACCCTTCGGATTGACAAATTGCAGTAGCATCCCAGCCAAAAAGCTATTATATTTGCCTCCATCATTCCCATTACCACCGGCAGTACTCGTTAGTATTTTGTAAGCCAGATACAGCATATAACCTGCGCCTAACATCATCATCGGCAATTCAATCTTAGGAATGACATTATGAAGCACAAGGTTAAAATAGCTTGATAAAATCATGATAACAAAGAAACCCGCACCTACACCTAGACAGAAACGAAGTGTCTTCTTAAATCCATACTGATTCGCAAATAACATCGCCATAATATTATTCGGACCTGGTGTAAAACTCATCACAAACACATATACCAAAAATGAGACCACTGGCATAATAGACCTTCCCCCTATCCGATATGTTATACTGTCTAAATTAGACGATATAACGTTTTCTTTTTATTGTACAATTCAGACGTTATATTGTACAGAAGAAATTGAGGTGTCTGCATGCAGGAAATTCATCTTGTAATCGCAAAAAATTTAAAAATGCTAAGAGAAAGTAAAAAGTTAAGTCTTGAAAAGGTGGCCGAACTAACGGGAGTTAGCAAAACGATGATTGGTCAAATCGAGCGTGGCGAATCAGCGCCAACGATTACAACCATCTGGAAAATAGCCAATGGACTGAAGATTTCTTTCACTGTACTCATCAATCAGCCGCAGCCAGATACAATTGTTGTGTCCAAAAGTAACATTCAAGTCTTATCCGAAGATGATGGAAAATATCGGGTCTATCCACATTTCCCATTCGAAGATAGCAAACGTTTTGAGATCTATTCAGTGGAGATTGATCCAGGTGGATTTCTAAGCGCGGATGCGCATATGGCAGGAACTGAGGAGTTGTTAACGATTTTTGACGGAGAGCTAACGATTCGCGTCAATGATGAAGAATATACCGTGAGAAGTGGTGATTCCATTCGCTTCAAGGCTGATAGGCCCCATAGTTATGAGAATTCCGGGGACATCATGACACGGTTGAGTATGGTTTTGTATTATCCAAACTAAAAAAGGGCCATTCCCTAAGTCGCAAATCATCGACTTTTGGATGGCCTCTTTTAATAATACAGTTATTAGCAATGGATATTGAAGTTAGAACAACTCCTTGTATCCGTTAGAAGAAATTAGCAGCAAAATTTTATCCTCTTCCTGAATTGCTTGTTTTTTGATTAAATACTTTAATGCACCTACTACTAATGAAGATGAACGTTCAGCATAAATACCGTGTTTCCCCAAATGTTTTTGCTCAGTCTCTGCTTGATGGCTCGGAATAACTACTACTTCTCCGTTTGATTCCTGAATCGCCTTAAGAGCTTGATATGTAACAGTTATCCCTCCTACAGAAGGAGTATATGTAGAATCTCCGATAAAAGAATCGACGTATGGTTGTCCCTCAAGCACCTTTTTTAATCTTGGAAACGGTTCGACTGCAATCAATCTCGGTAACGAGTGGATCATTCCAGCATCGAATACTTCTTTAAAACCTTCCCAAATCCCCCATAATAGATCTCCCCTTGAACAGGGTACAATAATAATATTCGGGATTTCTTCAGAGTCTTCTATAATTTCATAAGCGATTGTCTTATATCCTTGAACGCCAAATGGATTTGATCCAACAGGAGGATTGATAAAATTGGTCGCTGGATACCATATTCCATTTTCAACATTTCCCTTCATTAATTCCCAACGTTTCATCGCTTCTTTCGTATAGACAATTGTGGCCCCTGTTTTTTCAATAGCCTGCTTCCAGATAGGATTCATGCTCTCTGTCGTAAGGACAATGCATTCAACATCTCCTGCTGCAGCATAAGCAGCTATTGAAGCCCCCGCATTTCCACTGGATGCCACAGCAACAGATTCCATTCCAATTGATTTTGCCCGCGCGATAATCAATGGACTCATTCGGTCTTTATGCGACCCAGTAGGATTTTGGCCTTCATTTTTAATCCAAAGATTTTTAAGACCCAGTTCTTCACATAAATTTTTCACTTGAATCATCGGTGTATTACCTTCGCCAATTGTTGGAAAGTCTTTGTACGGCAGCATATTGACGTACCTCTTCAAACCGACTTCATTTTGTTCTATCTTAAAATCCTGATATTTAAATGAAATGCTCGTCGGCTCTCCTTTATCAAAACAAGATGGACATCCTATAAAATAATCATTCACTTCATAATGGGTTGAGCATTTAATACATACCATAGTATTTATACGTTCGTTAAGTTTATACAAATATATCCCTACCTTTAGTTCAATAATCCAATTAATATAAATCAACGAAATCAGGAGAATTAAGACCTGTTTTCTTAAACCAAGTCACTATTACAATAACCTATCACATATTTTAAGAATCGGACAGTCTTATCCATTCGCTGCTCATCAGAAGCGAAACTATCTCTCTTCACACCTTTCCGAATATCTATCGCTTCCTGTATAATAGGATGCCATTCCGCCGGTATATGCAGCAAAGCGTATTCACCAGCACCCAGTTTTGAAATGATAGCGTGCTCCTTTAGCGTATAGTATTGGCGTAAAATGCCAAGAACGGACCATTCGATTTCAACATCAATTTCCTCGGTTGTAAATTGAAGCATGTTCTCCATAGCTTGTTCGATTTTTTCAATCCGGCCTGCCCAGTACGTCTTCATATTTTCCACTACATATTCAACCAGATGCTGTGGTTCGATTTCAAAATTGAGCACAGTTGGTTGTGGACCAATCATGCTAATCCCATGCTTTTTCAATATCCACCACGTAATGGCGTTAAAATAAGCACCGTAACTCAATTGACCGCCATTATAGTAAAGATAATTGTTATCATCCGCTTCTAATTTACCAATGTCCGCCCACATCATATAGACGCCATCCATCTCCGGCCTTGGATAAGTACTTACTATTGCGCTATGGATTTCAGCTAATATCTCGGCCTCTCCTTCTGACAAACGACGATTGATAATGGCAATAAAATCAATATCACTTGAATCTTCCACATAAGCATCCAATGCAATAGAGCCTTGTAAATAGAAGCCTTCAAGCGTATTTGGTAAAAGCGCATGGAACAAGGTAATATATTCGTCTAATACGATTTTCACATTAACTGGTAGTTCAAGCATTAAATTCTCCCCCACTACTTCTGATGTCTTACATAAACTATATCTCCATATCGTAAACTTAAGGGTAGTTCAGTGATTCGTCTTCAATACATTTAATATAAAGTTCTATTTATAATGTGTATAATCGTTCATATCCCCAGCCTCATTAAGTATAAAACTCATTTTTAATTCTTCATATTCTCGCCTTAACTTTTCGGATGAATTAAGCTTATCTCGGAATAAAATTAGATTGTTCCACTTTTCTCCTTTGTAATTTACCAAATGAATAATATGCGTTTTGATGTCAAATGTCTCGGCATTATCGAATCTAGCTATCACGATTTCGTCTTCCAGCACTACACGAAGACGATAAAAACTAATCTCTTGCAAGCTTTAAATAATGCCAGCAGGAACATTTGTTATATCTTCTACTCCAACGGCAAAGCCAATCATCGGTTTTGCTTTAATACCATTGATGGATGTACTACCTATATGCTCAATACAATCCATGTCTATACCAGTTGCCTTATGGATTTCTTTTTGCGTTTTCTTAAATTCATCGATCCATCCCTCTTGTGATTCAACTAATTTTATTTCCCCTCTCTTCAACCCTAAAATCATCATATCAACCCCTTCAAATGAACAATATATATGTTATTATTACTGAAAACTGGACTTTTAAATAGACTTATATTTATAAATTGTCTGTGTTATACTAATTGCAGGAAAAATTGAGATAAATAGTTAACAGTAATAGGTTTGGTTGAGTAGTACAAAACATTAAATATAAAAGAGTACAGCATCTAGTTCCTGACTCAGATTATTTGTTAAGAGATAATAGACGATCCTCAAAATGGTATGGGCGACTGAAATACTAGGCAGTAAAAATATCTTGAGGGAGGGTAAATGGAATGAGTAACATTATCTTGTTACAGCATTGTCAATCAGAACATCATATAAATAATATGTCAGGTGGATGGACAGATTCTCCTTTAACTGAAGTAGGTAGAAAACAAGCAGAAATTGTAGGCGGTAAATTAAAAGAACTTATAGATAATAACGTTTATACCTTGTATTCATCTGACTTATTGAGAGCATCACAAACAGCAGAGATAGTTGGAACACAATTAGGTTTAAATGTCATTCAAGATAAAGGACTACGTGAAATTAAATACTGGCGTTGCAGCAGGAAAAACAAAGGACTGGGTAAAAACAAATAAAAATCCTCGAATCAGAAGTGGATTTGATTTAGATTATCAGGAATTTCAAGATGGTGAGAGCTGGCGAGAATTTTATAGTCGGGTTTGCGATTGTATGCAAAGGGTATATGAGTCAGAAAAGGATAAAAACCTGTTGATTGTCACACATGGAGGAACTTTGGGTTACATACTTGCTTGGTGGATGAAATTCGAGGCAAAAATGATAGTTAATGCATACTTTTCCTCGTCAGTAGGGGGTATTACAGTTCTTAGTCAAAATAGTTTTCAGCAAAATGTTGTAAATAAATTTAATGATACATCCCATTTTGATTTATTAAGCTAATGTATGTGTCAATTTGGTTGTTAAACAAAGTACGAGTTGTATGTAAACATTGATGGCCGGCATTTTAAAGACCGCTAATTCACATACGAATTGGCAGTCTATTTCGTCCTTTTTTGTAATTAGTACCACTCAGCTGAACGGGTTATGTTAACAGATAATTTTTTTGTAACGCCAGCAAGTCCTCATTTAGCTTTCAGACTAAAAAGAATCAGTATGATTCCTGCAAACAGACAAATCATTCTAGCCAATGAAATCTTTTCAGCAAGGCCAAATAATGCTACCCCTGTCGTAATAATTAAAACAACAGGACCTACTAATGCTAGTAGCGTATTGATATAAAGGGCCTTTTCTAAATCGATGAACCTCCCGCCACTTAAAACGATTCGTTTTTGGAGTGGGGGTTTCCTACAACATCGGCAACAGCGTTCCAACAAGAAAAGTGGGTGACACTTCTCTTTTGTAATGAATCACAGGAATCACTTTCGTCAACTACGGTAGGCAACAACTTATCTAGAGATAAGCAGGGTCGGAACTGACCATCTACTACTTCTTACCATTAGGCAATCCGTAGATACTTTGTTTGTTTCAAACTGAAATCCAGTTCTCTAATTTTCCCATAAAATGTTTTGGCGAAGAAATTGGCTGCCCCGTGAATGTCACGATGGTTGGAGTAGCCGCATGGGCATTTGTACAATCTCGAAGATATTTTGCGTCTCTTCGTACAGCAAGGACATTGCTGCGTAGTAAAACTTTCATCGTGTTTATCAATTTTAACACTTTCTACTTCTAGTTTGTACGTCAAATAGGCGTATACTTTACCGAAAGACCAATTCGATAGTTTTTGGTTCGTCGTTCGACGCCGAACCTTTTTCTTTTTACGGCGAGAAGTATTGCGTTGCACGCCATCTACATCACCAAATGCCACTTCTTTCACTTCATTTTCAACGCACCAGTCAACAAATTGTTTTGTGGTTTTATGAAGCCCATCTTGGAGCTGTCTTTCACTTTTAGTTAACACATATTGTTTCGCTCGGTTATACTTTTTCCACTGCTGAGAGCCTTTTGTACACTTGCTCATTTTCCGTTGTAGTTCAGCAAGTTTTTTATTGCGCAGTCGATGAATCGAGCGGAGTTTACGACCAGTCAGGATGACATTTTCACCATTTTCAGCCACTGCCGCAATAGTATGCACTTCGCCAACATCGATAGCTGCTCGATTTTCAAAGGTATGTTCTTTGACTGTTTGACCGTTTTCGTAAGCGATGGATAACATAAGCTGCTTATCGAAAATTAATTCAATTTCTTTAATTTGGCCTACTGGAAAATTTTTCACCCAAACAACAAGAGGAGCCTGTCTTTTTCCCTCAAAATTACCCATGGATAATTCGATTTTGCCGTTCCCAAACACCTTGAAACCATTGTTCACCCATTTTGTATTGAAATGCTTTTTCTGTTTATAGGGATATTTAGTTGCATAACCTGCTTTTTTGGCTTGATGTGCCGCATCCCGGGCAAATAAATATTTATGGCAAACAGCTTGTACTGATTGGGAATGAATCGGATAGATCCCTTTTGTACTTTTTTGCAATTCACTTTTTGTGACCCATTTACCCGTTTTCAGATGGTGCTCTTTCGCGAGTTCCAAACAGCGATTCCATACTTCCCCAGAAACTTGATTACACTGAAATAATCGGTCAATCGTTTCCTTATTCGCCCGAAAAGATGTTTTAAGACAACGAATCATATTCATCCCCCCAACCCCGTGTAACTGATTATTCTTACAACCAATTATACCATAGATTGAAACGGATGTTCTATATGAATTTGTATCAAGTGAAAGCATTCATCTCCTACCTACGCTTTGCTTTGCGTTGAGGAAGGAGATGAATGCCTTGAGAGGTTAAATTTATACATCAGCATGGCGGCGGTGATATCTACACTTCCTGAAAAAATCCTCAATATAATTATGATAAAAAGAGCTTTTTCAACCAATAAAACCGACGTCCTCCCCTTGATGTTCTTTTATTACTAGTAAATTGTCCTTTCTAAACAGTTCCCATAGTGTATGTGAGATTTTCCAAATTTATTATAAATGGCTTGCGTACAGAGTATTATTCTCCCAATTTGAGTTAATGAAATATTTAAATTATAATTAGTAGCAATCCAAATGACTCTACTTCTGAGCAAGCATCATGTCTGATAGTTGAAATATTCAATGGAAGAAAGAGGTTGACTAGCTATGGATGAACACATGAAATCGAAAAAAGCCCACTGGAACGACAGTCATCGCCTATGGCCTTTGCCACATTTACCGTGGACTATGAAGCAGACTTGGAACGATCTTTTGTTTGCTCATTACCCCATCAAACTCAAAGTCTTACAAACGCTCGTGCCTGATGCTCTGCCCTTGGATTCATTTAACGGCATGGGCTGGATTGGTGTAATTCCGTTTCATATAACGGACATTCGACTGCGTGGCCTACCCCCTATTCCTGGAACTAACCGATTTCCTGAGCTCAACGTTCGGACGTATGTAACACTCGATGGCAAACCTGGAGTTTATTTCTTTAGTCTGGACGCTGACAACCGGCTTGCTGCCGAGGTGGCCAAACTGTTCTATCACTTGCCCTATGTGAATGCTGACATGATGGTGAAACAGAATGGGTCAATAATTGATTATAAGAGCAGGAGAAGAAGTAGTAATGATGCCAAATTGGTGTGTAGTTATAGACCAATTTCAGAGCCATTTCACGCAACTAAAGGGTCTTTCAATGAATGGATGGCCGAGCGCTATTGCTTATATACGCTAAACACTAAAGGTGTGCCTCTTCGCTGCGATATTCTGCATCCCCCCTGGCTACTGCAGCACGCGGAGGCTGAATTTAGCGAGAACACGATGCTGTCTAAGCAAGGCATTCAGATTGAAAGTGACCAGCCTATCTTACACTTTTCAAAAAAGATAGAGGTTCGTATGTGGCCTTTGGTTCGTGCTTTAGATTGATTAAGCGTTTTACGAAGACATTTTCAGCAACAAGTAATCATTTCACGAATTTAAAATAGGGCTGTTCCATACGCCGAATTTCCTACGACGTATAGAACAGCCCTTCACCTAAAATATATCCTACCCTTACGCACACAAATCAATAAGCAATATCAATCTCCATTTCTCGCAACCATCGATCTACCGCTTCTTTTGGATAGTAGATTGTATCCCCTATTCTCAAATAAGGAAGTATACTATTTGTTATACCATCCCCAGTTGGTACAGGTCCCAATTTTTCAACATCTGCTTCACTCAAACCTAAGTAGCTAGCCAACTCCGTCATTGTAAACATATGTGCTTGTGCAATCTCTTTTGGTGGTGTAGTCGTGATCACTAATTCTTTACCACTTACTGCATTTTCACGTATTCCTTCTGCTATTAGCCAACTTCCCAACACAACAGCAAATGCTAAACTAAAAATAGATAATGCGATTAGATTGTTCTTCATACTGTTTCCTCCCATAGTTCGCTAGTTTAATATAGCAAATAAATAGATACCATTAGCATAATAACAGATTTTTTCATTAATTAGGAAAGATAAAAATAAGCCTGCACCAAAGTTAACTCCTTCAACTTCGGCACAGGCTATTCCTTTTTCATTTACAGCTTTTTAACAAACTCCGTCTTCAACTGCATAGCACCAAAGCCATCGATTTTACAATCAATATCATGGTCGCCATCAATCAAACGAATACTCTTCACTTTTGTACCCGCCTTTACGACATTTGAGCTGCCTTTTACTTTCAGATCCTTGATAACCGTTACAGAATCACCATCGTTTAAAATATTGCCATTGGCATCTTTATAGACCTTTTTCTCTTCTACCTCTTCTGCTGCCGATTCTAACGTCCACTCATGCGCACATTCTGGACACACAAAAAGGTTGCCATCCTCGTATGTATACTCTGAATTACACTTTGGGCAATTTGGTAAATTTGACATAATTTCAATTCCTCCATTCATTCGTGTACATTATAACATAAAAGACGTGCCATTTCTTGAAGCACACTAGCTTAGCTACGCTTCTGCTTCACACGAACCCATATCATAAGAGGTATTAGCAATAAAGCTAAATACATGCCAACAAAGCCTAAAATCGCATAGCTTGAATACGCAACGATGAGCCCCGATAATAAGCCACCTGCTGTCCCAGATAATGCCACCCATACATCAACAGTTCCTTGTGTTTTCGCACGTGTTTTCATATCTGTCGAATCAATAATAATAGCAGTCCCGCTAATTAAACCAAAGTTCCACCCAAGTCCAAGCAATATGAGTGCAAAGGCTAGCCAAAATAGAGAACCACCCGGTGCTAAGGCTGCAACAACACCTGCCGTAGCTAATGTAACGCCCGAAGCAATGACCATAAACGTACGACCGATTTTATCGACCAATATGCCTGTCACCAGCGACGGCAAATACATGGCGGCAATATGGAGACCAATGACGAGACCAACTGCACTCAATTGCGCACCATGATTTTGCATTTGAACAGGTGTCATCGTCATAATTCCAACCATCACCGCATGTGAGAGAATAAGAACGAGTGCCCCAACGACAACACCGACACGATTCAGCTTACTTTGTAACACCTGATGTCCATCGTTCACCTTGTCTAGCCTTTGTTTGTCCTTCTCTGTCGCAATTGCTCTTGCCACTAAAAATGGATCAGGGCGTAAGTATATTAAAAAAATTAGACCTGCAATCAGATAAGCAGCTGCCGCTAAGATAAATGGACCTGCTAAAGCTGGTATGCCAAGTGTCATTGCGAATTTCCCCATTGGTGTGACTAAATTCGGTCCTGCCACCGCTCCCAATGTCGTCGAAACTAGCGCGATACTAATAGCTGTTGCCCGTTGTTTCTCACTTGCTAAATCAGTTCCAGCATACCGTGCTTGTAAATTCGTCGAAGTACCCGCGCCATACACAAATAACGCTAAAAATAATAACAAGACATTGTCAATCGTCGCAGCAAGCACAACTGCAAGGGCCCCTATTCCCCCGGTGATAAACCCAAAAGAAAGCCCATATCGACGACCAAAGCGCTGCGAAATCCGCCCTACTAAAAAAGCAGCTAACGCTGAACCAAGTGTAAATAACGCAGTCGGCAGTCCTGCATAACTCGCACTCCCTAACATGTCCTTCGCAAGGAGCGCGCCGACTGTAATCCCTGCGGCAAGCCCTGCACCCCCGAAAATCTGTGACATGATGACCACAATGAGTGAACGCTTATACAACTTTTGTTGGGCTTCAGTTGAATGGAGATAGTGCTCTATTTCAGTAGCATTTTGTTGCTTCATTCCTTATTCACACTCCTTTAGACTCTAGCATTAATTGAATAAAAAATTTAATAAAATAGTATGCTACTCTTTTACCTTTCTGATAGGAAAATAGAAGATTATTAGTATTATACCGAGAAAGAACGTTGAAAATTGGAAGAAAACAGATGGATACATATGCCAAGTATCTGTATAATATCCCACTGCCATTGGTGAAGTACCGCTATTATTTAGCACAAGGGTTTGTATGGCACTTCGCTTATTTTGACTAAAGGTGGCACTTTCTATATGTCCTTCTTCATCTATTGTGTGTATTGTATATTTTATTTCCTCCAATGGAGGTGAACTTATAATGTTTACTCCATTTTCGTTTGTAATCTCATCTTTTGTATTTCTCAATACTACAAATAATTTTCTTTCTTCTTCTTTTTTATCAAATAAACCAATAAATGAGATATTTCCGTGATATTTTTGTATGCCTTCATTTTTCGCTCTTATTGGATAATTTTCTAATGTGGCAAGTGTCTCGCCATCTATCTTAATAGTTAAATTTGCAATAGCGATATCATAATTCCAACGGTCAGTATAATTTCCTTCCTCAATAATTGTTTCGTCAATTTCCACGCTGTGGCTCAAAACGGTAAATTTTTGTGCGGGAGGAGGGTAGCGGTTGCTAATAACTTCTATTTTATAGCGGCTATGCATTTGTTGTGTATGGAAGTACTCCATTATCATTTTGATACTTAAAGGAAGAGCACTTATAAACAAAATAATTCCCAATAAAAACAAAATAATTCTCTTCTTCATCAAATTTTATCCCTTTCATTTTTTTCTTTCAAAAACACAAAAATCGTAATCATATGGATTTTCTTCATCCCTAACTCCTTTTTCCATAGCGATTTCATTCCATTCATCGAATTGAACTTCTGGAAAAAATGTATCTCCTTCAAATTCATGATGAATTTTTGTCATATAGATTTTCTCAACATAAGGCAAAAACATCGTGTAAATCTGTTCCCCACCAAAAATAAATAGCTCTTCATCGTCTTCACATAACCTGAATACATCCTCGATTGAATAAGCCATTTCACAACCATCAAAAGTAAAACTCTTATCTCTTGTCAAAACAATATTCCTTCGATTCGGCAAAGCCCTACCAATTGACTCAAGATTCTTCCTGCCCAATACAATAGAATGTCCCATTGTAATCTTTTTAACAAATTCCCAATCCTTTGGAATTCTCCATGGGATATCATTCGCTTTCCCAATGACTCGATTGCTATCCATCGCCGCAATTAATGATATTTTCATATTGAACACAGCCTTTTTATTCATATTAGCATATAATCCATCTCTACTCTCATTGATTGAGTGTATTACTGCCAATCAAATTCTTTACTGTTCGGTAATCATATTTTTTCATCAAAACCTGTAAATTTTAGAAACTGAACACCAGATTCAAATGCCTGATTCATCTTTAAAAGCCGCCGAGGTTGTCTCGACGGCTTACTATCATACTTGATTTAATTTTTTTGCATGAATATGATACTGCAAGTCTGCCACATGATTGATGAATACTTGATCATGGGAAACAAATACAACCGTCCCTTCATATGCAGCCATAAATCTCTCCAATGCTTCAAGCGCATGGATATCTAAAAAATTGGTCGGCTCATCCAACAATAAAATGTTATAATTCCCCAAGAATAGCTGACATAGCTGTAAGCGGATTGCTTCCCCACCACTTAGTGACTTCATATCTTTCTGGATATCTGTACCGACAAATTGCATGGCATGTAACACACTGCGTAACAATCCTTCATCATAGTCTGAACGGTTTCTCACGAATTGTAGCACTGTTTCATCCGTCGGAAATTGGTAGCTCATTTGATGGAAATAACCAATTTTTGCTTTCGGTGAAATGGTTAAACCTGCACCACCATTTGCAATATGCTGAAGCAATGTACTTTTACCGACACCATTTGCCCCCGTAATCGCGATTTTTTTGCCAAGTGGCAGTTGGAAACTCACTTCGTCTACTAGTACATTATCTTCAATTTGAAGGGTTAGCTGGTCTGCCATAATGGGAAACTTGTTGTGTAATTCCAATGCTTTCGATTGACGGAAGACGATGGGCTTTTCTTCTTGTACAGCTTCGACTTCCTGCAGTTTTTCCATTCGTTGTTCAATCGCTTTTGCTGCACGATGCACCGCTTTTTGACTCGTACCTTTTGATTTCGTTTCAATCATACGATTGGCCATTGCCTTCGATTCTTTTTTCGACATATTTCCCGCTTGAGTGATTTTTTCAGCCTTTTTCATTTTTTCTAGTGCTGCTTTTTCAAGGCGACTCTTTTCCTTCATGAATTGTTCATGTGCCTGACGTTGTTGTTCACGCTCTAGCTGCTTCTGTTCAAGGTATTCGCTGTAATTTCCTGTGTAAACATACACTTCACCGTCACTTACTTCCCAAATGGTTGTGACAAGTGCATCTAAAACAGCCCGATCATGACTAATTAACACAAGTGCTCCGAAGTAATATTTTAATTCATCAAGTAAAAATGAAATGCCTTCTTGGTCCAAGTGAGTTGTAGGCTCATCGATTAATAACGCTTCGTAATAATGCGTAAACAACTGGGCAAGCTTCAGCCTTGTTTGCTCGCCACCACTTAACTGCTCGGATTCTTGCGGAACTGCTAATCTTCCAAGTAACGCGGCATCTGCCTTGGCAACAGTTGGTGGTTCCAGTTGCTCAAAATAACCACACTCCACATGACGCTTCACTTTTCCACTGGTTGGTTGAATACTGTCAGCAATGACTTTTAACAATGTACTTTTCCCCGCACCATTTTTTCCAACAATGCCGATACGGTCAAATTGATGAACAGCTAATCGTTCAATCTTTACAATCACTTTATCTAAATAAGTCATTTCAACATTTTCTAATTCAAAACAAATTTGTTCCATATTCGCTACCTCCGAAATTTGTAATTTCGTATCGATAGCTAGGATCGATACGAGCTTTTTACTTCAAGCTCGTATCAATAGAACAATAACATCCCCATATAATATCCCTCCATTTAAAAACATCCCATTAAGTATAGCTAATGAAAAACCATCCAGCTAGAAATTTGATGGTTTTTCATTCATTATTTTCAAGGATTACACCTGCAAAATCCCCTTTTAATACTTCTTTTTCGTTCTGATTTTCACATAAAAAGGATGCAGCAATAGCTGTCCGATTATTTTCTTGCATTTCGTATTTTTCAATTTTAACTTCACAAATTATAGCATCCCCGGTAAACACAGGTCTCAAAAACTCAAAATTCATCGTACGAGCCAGTACATTGTGATCTCCGCCCACTTTTGTTGGTAGAGTTGCCGTTAATAACCCTTGAACTACAAGTCTTCCCTGTTCATCTGCAGTCATATGATGAATCCCTTCATCACCCGAAATCTCTATAAATAATTCAACATCTCTTACTGTAAAAGTCCGTTCAAAAGTAATTATATCACCTACTATTAATGGCATATAAATCAACCCCTGGACATTTTCTTCAATGTAAATACGACAAATATTCAAATGCTGTTGTTCCATATACGCTTTTAAAGTGCTTATTTAAATGGGTTAAATCTACAAAACCACATTCAGCTACTGCTGAATAAATATCCCCATTGTTCTCCATTAACTTCTTTGCATGTTCTATCTTGCAGTTAAGAAAGTATTGGTAGGGTGTAATTCCAGTATGGGCCTTGAATGATCTGATAAACTGGAACTTCGATACATTCAGCTCCTTACATATCTCGTCAAGTTTCAGTACATTCCCTAAGTCGCTATGAAGTATGTCCTTTGCCTTTCTGATTAAAGCGTTGTCTTTCTTATAGTCAGTAGAAAGATCAGTTTGAATAAGGTTATCTGTCAGGGATAAGAATAATTCGCTACACAATGTCTCATCTTTTCCGCTTAATATTGCAGTAGAAAGGCCTAATATACTCTGTCTAATTCTATCATCATAAACAATAGGCGTTGAAAAACGTACAATGTCCTTTTTCGCAATAGCTTCCAAAAACAATTCTGGCTCAATATACAGCATGACATAATCAAGGCCTGTCTCATCATGTGCCATTCCGTCATGGGCCTGTTCTGGATTAAAAAACATAATACCGTTTTGGTGTGATAATTGAAAACTGCCATCCAAGTTGTACTCTTGAATACCACGCAATGTTACCCCTATTGCATACTCCTGGTGAGAGTGCTTTTTATATGTAAAGTCAGTGATGCTTGCTGACAAGGCAGTAATACCTGCCGATTTTTTATAAATAAATTTACCCATTTCATTCACCCTTCGGATTTAAAAACTATATAAGGAAGCCTGATATAAAGTTATTTGATAAATTGCTTACCTCCATAAAGTCCTTTCAGTTCCTCTTCCTTCATTGTAAAAGAATGTTTTTCTTCTGGAAAAAGTTTATTCTTCACATCAGCAGCATAAGCCTGAATGGATTCCAGTATTAACGGGTTCAATGAATGGTATTGTTTTACAAACTTAGGGACCCGCTCAACACCATAGTCTAAAATATCATGATAGACGAGAATCTGGGCATCCACATCCACTCCAGCACCGATTCCAATCACCGGAATTGAAAGGGCTTTTGTTACTTCTTCTGCAAGTTGTCTTGGAATACATTCCAAAAGAAGCGCAAATGCTCCTGCCGCTTCACATTTCTTAGCATCTTCCAGCAATTTTTTAGCAGCTAACGCATCTTTTCCTTGCACCCTATATCCGCCTAAAACGCCGACGTATTGCGGTGTCAGCCCGAGGTGGGAGCAGACAGGAATCCCTGCACTCGTTAGGGCAGCGGTATGTTCGATGACTTCATCAGCACCTTCTAGCTTCACAGCATGGGCACCGGCTTCTTGAATTAATCTCCCCGCATTGATTAATGTATCTTTAACAGATAAATGATAGGTTAAAAACGGCATATCCGTCATGATAAATGTATCCTTAGCTCCTCGTTTAACAGCTTTCGTATGATGAATCATGTCTTCGAGTGTAACTGGGATTGTTGAATCGTACCCCAGAACCACCATTCCAAGTGAATCACCAACCAAAATGATATCAACTCCCCCTTGTTCCGCAATTTTTGCAGAAGGATAGTCATAGGCTGTTAACACAACAATCTTCTCATTGCTTTGCTTCATTTTCAAGAAATCTGTCGTTTGTTTCATCATATTCCCTCCATCTAATTAATTAATTAATTAACTAGCTACTTACAGCCATATCATGATTGCAGCATAAACTAAAAATAATGCCATGATTACATTCACAATTTTTTCATGCTTCTGTAAAAAACTCTTGAAGATTGTACCGAAAAGAACCCATATAATAAATGATACAAATCCAATAAGTGTTATCGTTATAACACTTATTGTCACTGCATGCATTGCGGTATAGTAGGGCAAAATAAAGCTAGGAAATACAGTCATCGTGAATGTAACTACCTTTGGATTTAAAAACTGCATGAGAAAGCCCGACTTAAAAGTACCTGTCTTGTTTACGATTGGTTTTGATGTATCCATTTTATAAATTTGATAAGCGAGATAGAGCATATAAATGCTTCCAATTATCTGCATAACAATCAAAATTTTAGGGATTACCGTTATGAGCATTGTATTCAACATAGCAGATATAGCAAGTAATAAACCAAAAGCAATCGTTGCGCCATACGTATACTGCATTGCCCTCTTTGTCCCATGATTATTCACTGTAGACAATATGTCGATATTCGTCGGGCCAGGTGTAACCGTAACAATAAAACAATATAGTAAAAAAGATGTGATATTCATGAGGAAACTCCTTTCAAGGGATTCTCATGTCACTATACATCTTTATATTTAATGGTAGATAGTACATTATTGCGGGAGTGAAGCTTCCGTCTGCCCTAGTACAACGAATATGCTACAATCAAGAAAATAACAATAGAGGTGAATGCTATGTGTCGCAATATAAAAACCTTATTTAACTTTGAACCCCCTGCTACTGATGATGAAATTTATGCTGCTTCCTTACAATATGTGCGTAAGATCACAGGTTTCAACAAAGTATCGAAGGTCAATGAAGACGCCTTTAATCAGGCTGTAGAGCAAGTGGCAATTGCTACACAACATTTACTCCAGACAGCCGTCACCAATGCGGAGCCCCGCAATCGAGAAATTGAAGCGGAACGCGCTCGAGCTCGATCTGCCAAAAGATTTGGTGTGGAGTAAGCCCACTTTGCAAACAAAAAGAAACAATTCCTATCCTCGACTGCAAAATAATTATATAATAATAAAAGATTCAACATGCCCTCATTTAGGGCAGCGAGAACTATTCTTAATGAAGGAAAAGGTGTTTATTAGATGAGTTTATTGACAGTAGAAAATTTAAGCCATGGCTTTGGAGATCGTGCGATTTTTGAGGACGTCTCTTTCCGGTTATTACAAGGAGAGCATATCGGGCTAATTGGTGCCAATGGTGAAGGTAAATCGACGTTCATGAATATTATTACGCGTAAGCTAGAGCCCGATGCAGGAACGGTGAACTGGTCGAAGCGTGTGCGGGTTGGTTATTTGGATCAGCATGTTGTCTTGAAACAAGGAATGACCATCCGTGATGTGTTACGTACTGCTTTTCAATATCTGTATGATCAAGAGGCGGAAATGAATGCACTCTTTGAAAAAATGGGGGAAGTAGGGCCTGATGAGCTGGAGGCACTCCTTGAGGAAACTGGCCAAATTCAAGAAGAATTATCTCATAATGATTTTTACATCATTGATTCAAAAGTAGAAGAAGTAGCGAATGGACTTGGATTGAACGAATTCGGCCTAGATCGTGACGTTCATGATTTAAGTGGTGGACAGCGTACAAAAGTACTGCTCGCCAAGCTATTGCTAGAAAAACCGGATATCCTTCTGCTAGATGAGCCGACAAACTATTTAGATGTCGAGCATATCAACTGGCTACGCAATTATTTACAGAACTACGAGAGTGCATTTATTTTAATATCGCATGATATTCCATTCTTGAATAGCGTGATTCAATTGATTTACCATATGGAAAATCAAGAAATCACTCGCTACGTTGGGGATTATGAAGAATTTGTGCGTGTCCATGAGATGAAAAAACAGCAGGTTGAGGCCGCCTTCAAGAAGCAACAGAAGGAAATTTCTCATCTCAAAGATTTCGTAGCGCGTAATAAAGCAAATGCAGCAACGAGTCGAATGGCTATGTCACGTCAGAAGAAGCTAGACAAAATGGACATTATCGAATTAGATGCAGAAAAACCGAAGCCACAATTTAGTTTTAAAGTTGCACGGACACCGAGCAGGTATTTATTCCAAACAAAAGACCTCGTCATCGGCTATGACGAACCATTATCCAGAGAGCTGGAATTGACGATGGAACGCGGTCAGAAAATCGCCTTGTCAGGTGCCAATGGTATTGGGAAAACGACTCTGCTGAAAAGTATCCTTGGGGAAATTCCTGCGCTTACTGGCTCCGTTGAACTTGGCGAGCATTTAGAAATTGGTTATTTCGAGCAGGAAACGAAGTCGGATAACAATAATACATGTTTGGAAGAAGTGTGGGAAGAGTTTCCTCATTTCACACAATATGAAGTGCGTGCTGCGTTGGCCAGATGTGGTTTAACGAATAAACATATCGAAAGTAAAGTAAAAGTGTTAAGTGGTGGGGAACGTGCAAAAGTACGCTTATGTAAATTAATCAATCGCGAAACGAATCTGCTTGTTCTCGATGAGCCGACGAATCACTTGGATAAAGATGCAAAAGATGAATTGAAACGAGCTTTACAGGAATACAAAGGTAGCGTTCTACTCATTTCACACGAACCTGATTTTTATGAAGGCCTTGTGACAGGTGTTTGGAACGGTGAAAATTGGACGACTAAAATGTTTTAATCCACTACGAAAAACCATCCGAAATTTTTCACTCGGATGGTTTTTTGTAAGTATAGAAACATGCATCATTAAGATTAGGTTTCCAGTCCAGATTTACACTTGCTCAACACTGAAAAGTGAATTTAATATCTCATTAAATTTATCAGGTTCTTCAAAATTAGGAAAGTGGGCAGATTCTTCAAAAATTATTAATTCTTTTTTAGGCGAGTCTAATTGTCCAAAATACTCCTTTCCAAGGGGGAGGGATACTTGATAGTCATAGATTCCATGAATAAAATAAATAGGTACTTTAAAATCACATGAATTCTGGAATAAGTTAATATCTTTAGTCATTGAAAATAATAATCTGGAGCTATGTATCAATCCTTTACAGTATTCTAATTTATTTTTAAAGCTATATTGGGGAAAAGAAAATAATTTTTGAATCATAAAATATGTAGGTAGTGGTTCTCTTGTTAACCCTAGTTGATATCGTTTTAAAAGTCTCCCTTTCACATTTTGCATATAATGATTAGATAATTTACTCGAACTACGCTTATTTTTCTTTAACAACTTTCTACCTTTATAATCTTTTTTCTCTTTGCAGACTTGCAACAGATCATTATAAATTCTTTTTTCAGATTCTCTAACATTTGTTATTTGAGAAATGCCAACATACGCTGAATAATATTCTGGATGTGATTGAACTGCTTTAATACCTAAATAGGTACCAAAGGAATGTGCAACTAAAATAATCTTCTTCTTATCATATTTTTCAATTAAGTACTTTGTGATATCAAGAATATCTTCAATTAAGAGATCTAAAGATAATTCAGATTTCTTATTAAATGATAATCCGCAACCTCTATGGTCGTAATAGCAAACATTAAATTCACATAAATAAGATGAATTAAGCTGAGATTGAAAAATCGGATATTCTGGGCTTCCTGGACCTCCATGTAAATATAAAATTACTGGTGCTTTCTTATCTTGTTCACACATAATATATCCGTGTCTGATTTCATTAATTATAATTGTCTCTTTTTTAATCATATATTCTAATCTCCTAATTCCATTAGATCAATTTGTTTAGATTGTTGAATTATTATAAAAAAAATGATTATATAAAGTGTTATAGTAACAAAATTCAATATTGTAGAATTACCAATTGTTAATATGTTACAGAAAATCACACTAATAATAACGGATGATATAATAGTTGTTGGAAGAGAACGATTTGTAAATCCAATTCGCATAGCTATTAAACCTACCAAAACAGATTGTAAACTTACAAAGAGAATATTTGGTAAAACAGAAATCATCAGATTCCATGTAAATATATCATTATTCATAATTGGTGCAATCGATTCAGTGAACATGAAGAATAAATAGACGAAAACTTGTGATGTAATTGAAAATAGAAGAGTAAGAGAAACACATAGAATAATCTTCGAGAAAAACACTTTCCTACGACTGACTGGATATAAGAACAGTAAGAAAAGGGAGTCACCTTTATATTCTTCAATAATAAATTTTGAAAATAGCACTGAAGAAAAAATAGAGAAACTTGCTAATGAGATTAAATTAACCATATTGAAGACATATTCATATGTCGTGATTGCGGAATTTACTTGTGCTTCTTCCGGCTTAATATGCGAGACTAAAGCAAAGAAATAGCCTAGTCCAAGAATGGCAATAGATAAAATAACAAAGATTAAAATATACGAATGAATTTGATTTTTTTTACATTCTAATTTAATTAATTGCATCATAATTTGAGTCCTCCATACATTTAATTAAAAATGATTCAACATCCTCTTGATATCTAGATACAATTACTTCTTTTTCTTCTTCTAACACAATTTTCCCATCTCGTAAAACTAGTATATGGTCTGACACAGCCATAACTTCATTTAACATATGACTTGAAAAAAATATTGTCATAGACTTCTCTAATGCGAGTTTCTTGAAGAGATTTCTCATATCTTTAATACCAATTGGATCTAATCCATTCATAGGTTCGTCGAGTATTAACACCTTTGGTTTATGAATAATGGCTCTAGCAATAGCTAATCGCTGCTTCATTCCCAAAGAGTATTTAGATACTTTCTTTTCTATATCATTAGTTAATCCTACAAAACTAAGTGCCTCTTCTATTAAAATTTTATATTCATTATCATCGAAGCTCATATAACTTAAATGGATAGAAAGATTCTCAAATGCTGATAAATGAGAATAAAACTTTGGTTGTTCAATTGTAGCACCAACTAAACGAAGAACTTGTTGTCGCTCTTCTTTTGAGTTTTTCCCACAAATTTTTACATATCCTTTACTTGGAGTCAGTAATCCAAGTAATATTTTAAATAATGTTGTTTTACCTGCACCATTTTTCCCTAGCAAACCATATATCTCATTTTCACCTTTAAAGCTACATGAATTTAATACCGTGTAATTTTCAAATTTTTTAGTTATATCATTAATTTCAATCATATTTTCCCTCCTATACAAACCACCAGTTTGTAAGTTGTCAAAATAAAAGTTGCCTAAGCAACTTTTATTATTTTCTCATGGTAAGTTAATAATACTGTATACAATCTTTCATCGATTAAATCAACACCTGATTTTTTAAACAGCATACCGTAATATTCAACTTTTGTTTTAAAATCGTCTTGGTTTACATTGTAAAGCGAAGTTCCAACCCAAACACTAAAGAATAGAGTGATCAGTTCTGTCGTCTCTTCAACATAACTACAATTCATAGAAGAATCTTCGTTTCCCTGGTTAATAAATTCTTTTATTTGCTCTGTAGTATATTTCATATTCAATTGGTATAATTCACCGAATACTTTTGGATCTTCAAATAATGTCTTTGCCTTTTGGAGAAGTTTAATTTTCTCTTCATCAGTTAATCGAATATATAATAGTTCTCTTAACCTTTCTAAAGCATTTGCATTATGAGTATTCGTAATTCTCACGACATAATTGTTATCATCTCCTATACCTTGCATAATTCTCTCAAAGATTTCTTTCTTTGATTTAAAGTGATGATAAATTGCTCCCTTACTTAAACCTTGATTGATAATGTCTTGCATTGTTGTATTATCATATCCTTTTTCAAAAAACAGTTCTCTAGATACATTCAATATTTTCTCTATAGTTTTTTCAGGATGTCTATTTCTAGCGATATTAGCACCTCCCAATTACAAACCATCGGTCTGAATATGAACTATCTCATTAAAAAGTATAGCTGTCAATAGTTTATTATGTGAAAATTTATTGCTTATACCGAAAATAAGTATTAAAAAATCGTAACTACTAGTTCCTTAATTTGATATATAGCTATTGTATAAAGAAGTACTGCCAAATAGATCCAACGATTATTCAGCCAATTTACAGCGTTAAGGATTTTGAAAGATAAAAAAGCCTAACCCCTTCATATCTTAAACGAGGAATTAAGCTTATGATTTTCAACAATCGCGACTTATTATTGGAATAAGAGACTTTAACCTGTGTACTACTCTTTCACATGAGAGGAAAGTTCTCTTAAACGACCACCTGCTAAAGCAGGTGGATTTACGACATAAATGTCTACGACTAAAGTCGTTGTCCTATGACTGAAGTCATCTCAAAACCTTATGCTTAAGCAAACTAACTATCGACTAAACTCAATCTTCAATCCTAAATATATCGTTTCTGTCTTCATTGAACTGGTTAGCGATATAATTTCTAATCATTTCTTCATCTACGGTTCCAACAGTCGCGCAAAATAGCCCTTTGCCCATAAGTGCTGTCCCCAATATTTCTTTTTCAAATCAGGAAATTGCTCCTGAAGTAGTCTTGATGATCTTCCTTTGAGGTATTGCATAATTGTAATTTCCCTTGCTTCACATCCTTGCCTGATTAATTCCCTTGTTCTTATGGCAATTGGGCCGTGTAACACCTTGTATCTGTATTTCGTTACCCAGATTACATGATACTTGATATCAAAAACCGCATGACTATTTTTTCGGTATCCGTCCATACTTTTCACCTCATCCCAAGTATGGACATCGAAAGGGAAGGCTAAAAGCGTATACCGTCTAAAGACGGTGGAGTTAGACCACGCATTTGGAAATTAAAGTAATTTCATTGGCTATAATCACCATCAAAGTAATCCACTAATTGGCTGCTCAAGCGTTCCCATTGCATGACTTGTGCGTGTGGATAGCCATCTCTTGTCGTTTTCTGCGAACACATCCAACAAGAACAATGCACCTTTCCTTTCGCAAACTGCCCCTCATATGGAACGTGCCAGCCCAATTGTTTGGCAATCTTCAGCTTTCGCTGAATAACCCTGTTCCGATGATAACGATAATAAGACCGACTTCTGTTTTTCCTATGTAGCTTCACTTGCCACCAACTCCTTGGGATAAGACTCAGCCTGTATAGGTCACCCAAAGAAAATATACGACCCTACAGGCTAAGTATGATGGGGTGCTTCAAAAGAAAAGTATTCAACATATATTCACCTCGTATATTCAAATAGATACTAGCCCAAGCATTCCCAATCCCTGCCGATGATATCAATAACCCGATAAGCCCCTTCTACGATGGCTTTGTTCGTATTTTTATGTGCATCATAGGTGATTAAAGCCTTCCACAAAGCCCACCCCCTCGCTCGATTCCACGTTTTTTCATCCATCTGTAATGTGTTCTTGAATATCTTTCGACTCTCATCATCAAAAAAGGTCCAGGCCATCGCCGCATCACAAGCTGGATCTCCTACACCCAAGATACCAAAATCAATAACGGCACACAGCTGCCCATCTTTCACCAATAAATTCCCCGGTGCGATATCTCCATGAACCCAAACGGGCTCTGCCTGCCAAGTAGATGCCAATGCCCGTTGCCATAACTCTTTCAATAACGATTCGTTAAACATATCACGATTATTGTCAATGGCATTCCTAGCCTCTTCGTCGTAAACAGCTATCGAGCCACCCCTATAAAAGTTATGCTCGCCAGCTAAAGGACCCCCACTGGCATCAATCGATTGTAGGTCTAATAAAAATGTTCCTAAATCGATTGCCAACTGATTCAAATCAGTTACATTTTCTAGCGACAAGGCTTCCCCCTCTATCCACTGATTCACAGACCAAGGCCACGGATAAGCCTCACTTGGGTCACCTCTCGCAATAGGTGTAGAAATGGGTAGAGAAAGTTCTTTGCTTAGCACGGGTAACCATCGCTGTTCTTTCTCTACTTGAGGAACATAAGATGCCGCACTTGGTAACCTAACACTCATCTGCTCCCCTAAGTGGAATGTTCTATTGTCGTTGCCGCTATGTTTGACTGGTTTAATCGTTAAACTAGCCCATTCGGGAAATTGTTCAGCGATTATTCTTGTGACTACATCGACGTTAATTGGATGCATGGTGTACCTCCTCCGTAAAACCGCAATAGCACCAATAATAGAAGATGCAACAACCAATCCCATTTGAAGAATAGGCAGCACTGTTATTGAGTGCATTTTTGACCAATTTGAAAAGAGTCTAATCAGATCTGTGCTCAGCAATTATACGCTCCTTGGTTTTTACAACTACCAGCGAGGTATATATTAGAATTCGCTTATAATAGCCCAATCTCTTTTAAAGCAAACTCAATTCCCTCTTCACTCGACTTTTTCGTTACAAAATCAGCCGCCGATTGTACTCTTTCATTTCCATTCCCCATCGCTACTCCTAGACCCACATACTCTAACATGTCGATATCATTTTCTCCATCTCCAAATGCAATCGCTTCTGATTTATCAATATCGAAGTATTCCAGTACTTTTCGAATAGCTACTGATTTTGAGACCTCTTCTTGCAATACATTCAACACAAAGGGATGCCATCTCAAAAATGTTAAATGAGGAAAGTGAGAGCTATATTTCTTTACCATTTGATCAGTTGCATACAAACACATTAAATAGACATCCTGACGATAAATTAATTCATCTGTTGTAGGGTACTCTTGTAGGAATAATGTTTCCTTCAAGGCCTTCAGAATTTGAGGGTTCTGTACCCCATTCATAGAGAACTCTTCAGTATAGAAGGACAAGCCATGATTCTCAGCTTTCGCAAATTCAAATACATCCTGAACGTTCCGTTGATCCATCGCCATTTTATGTATTACCTGTGAATCGTGCTTTTAATATCTTGACACATCGATAACGGCCGTCCTGTTGCCGCCACGACCTTCATTCCTTTATCTTTTAATGCAAGAATAGCGTCTTTGGTTTTTGTTGAAATACTACCGTCTTTATGATTCGTTATCGTTCCATCGACATCAAAAAATGCAATTTTATAGCCCATGCTTTTCTCCTTTTTAAGTTCCCGCGATAGGACACCGACTATGATATATTTCTTTCTTGAAGCCAGCATTGCAACCTATTTCCTAGAACTTCCACTTGACATAATTAACCATCTCCACCCACAAAACTTGTTACTCAATTCTCACTAAGATTGGAAATCCGTCTTTATGATAGAGTACATATATAAATCATCGAATTTACCACGTGCAAACTCATAATGCCGCAGCAATCCCTCTTTTTCAAAGCCCTGCTTCTCTACCAATTTTTGCGATGCAACATTCGCCGGTTCAATTAAAGCCTCTATTCTTTCTAGCTGTAAATGATGATAACCATACTTCACAACAGCCTCTAATGCTTCACTAGCAATCCCTTGTCCCCAGTAATCTTTGCTAACCTCATACCCCACTTCTGCGCGATAATGCTTTGGAATCCTATTCAGAAAGCCACAACTTCCTATCACCTTACCAGAATCTTTAAGAGTGATTCCCCACCTAATTCCCGTACCTTCTTCGTATATAGATGTATACCACCCAATTTCATCCCAGACGTCTTTTACTGTTTCGAAAGGGTCTAGCCCCATAGGTTCCACCACATCTTGGTCAGATAAATAGGCAAACATATCTGTAGCATCCTCGGTTGTTACTTGTCGTAAAATTAATCTTTCAGTTTCAATTATAGGAAACATGTTCTTCATCGACTTGCCCTCTTTCTAACATCATCCCGTAAAAGAATATCTTTCAACTGGTCAACACTATTAACAATATACGTGGGATTAGCATGTCTCAATTCTTCGAACGAACCATATCCGTAAGTGACGCCAATTGAGTCAATACCTGTATTATTTGCTCCAATAATATCGTGCTTCCTATCCCCTATCATAATAAAGTTATCTAGCGTATGATGATCATATGCATCTATTATGTATTGAATAATTTCAGTTTTGGCGGTTCGCGTTCCATCAAGATTACTGCCAACCACTAGATCAAAATACTGCTTAATGTTAAAATGCTGTAGGGTTTCTTCAGCAAACACAGTTGGCTTTGAAGTTGCAACAACCAATGTGAATTGTAGCTCTTTTAGTGATTTTAAAAGTAAAGGAATACTGGAATATAAATCATTTTCGAATAGCCCCTTGTCCTTAAACCTCTCCCTATAGAAATCAATTGCTTTATTTGTTTTCTCCTCGTCGAAACTGTAATATTCCGCAAATGAATCCTGTAGGGGTGGACCGATAAAACAGTCCATTTTATCAAGATCAGGCTCATCAATCCCTAATTTGGCTAATGCATATTGAACGGATTTTGTAATACCTATTTTGGGATCTGAAAGTGTCCCGTCTAAATCAAATAAAATGATGCTGTATTTGTCCATGTAAAATGCTCCTTTTTACAACTAATTTACGCCTTTATTTTATCATACTTTTCTGGAAGCTCCAGCTTCTTTCTATCTAATGATGAGATTATCTCGCCTCTGTTCCACCATTTGGTTTTACTTCTACCAGGGGGTCCTATATTAGAAAACACTTACAATATACCGATCTCTTTTAAAGCAAACTCAATTCCCTCTTCACTCGATTTTTTCGTTACAAAATCAGCAGCTGATCGCACTTTTTCATTTCCATTCCCCATCGCTACTCCCAAACCTACATACTCTAACATGTCGATATCATTCTCTCCATCTCCAAATGCAATCGCTTCTGATTTATCAATATCGAAATATTTCAGTACTTTTCGAATAGCTACCGATTTTGAGACCTCTTCTTGCAATACATTCAACACAAAAGGATGCCATCTCAAAAATGTTAGATGAGGAAAGTGAGAGCTATATTTCCTTACCATTTGATCTGAGGCATACAAACACATCAAATAGACATCCTGCCGGTAAATTAATTCATCTGTTGTAGGGTACTCTTGTAGAAATAATGTTTCCTTCAAGGCCTTCAGAATTTGAGGATTCTTTACCCCATTCATATAAAATTCTTCAGTGTAGAAGGACAAGCCATGATTCTCAGCTTTCGCGAATTCGAATACATCCTGAACGTTCCGTTGATCCATCGCTATTTTATGAATTACCTGTGACTCGTGCTTCGCATAGCCTCCATTCGCCGTAATAAACGTATCGATTCCTAATTCTTTAATATCTTGACACATTGATAACGGCCGACCTGTTGCAGCTACGACCTTCAATCCTTTATCTTTTAATGCCTGAATAGCATCTTTGGTTTTTGTTGAAATACTACCGTCCTGATGATTCGTTATCGTTCCATCAACATCAAAAAATGCAATTTTATAATTCACAAAAACACTCCTTTTGACAATACAAGCCAAACTTCTAAGATACTTTCTTTGTAAACCTACACTTCGGAAAGTTACTGCACCCATAGAAAGCTCCATACTTTCCTGTCTTCAAAGACAACTCACTTTTGCACTTTGGACAAGCATTCGGCTGAATGCTTTCTTTTTCTTTCCACACCTTTTCTTTGCGATTCGTCTGAATTGCTTGAACATGTTCGTCCCTGATTCTCTTCTTTACTTTCCTATCTTCAATCAAGATTGCTTCGAGCTTTCGGTTAATTTCCTGCAACTCAAAATCACTTATTTTATGTACATTCCATTCTTTAATTACCCTTGTCAGTTGGGGAAACTGAATGACTCTTGCTGATTTAAAGCGATTTTCAAACTTTAAAGTGGATTGACTAGAAAATGCAATAATAGAATGGAAATACGAAGAGTCTTCTTTACCAATATAGTTTTTTAATGCTTGTACATGACCATAGTTCTGCCAAATGGGATTATACATTTTTTCTTTTCGTTTATAAATAACCTGAGTCCAGTACTTTTGGTTTTCCTTACCAAATATCCACCCTTGATAATGCTTTGTTTCAATGACAAAGATGCCATAAGGTGAGGTAACCACATGATCCACCTGAGTTGTTCCTCTTTCGCTATTTGGTACATATATATCATGAAATAGTGAATAATTCGGTCCCAGAGTACTCAATACACGATTCACCTGCCATTCACCTACTGCTCCTTTTATCATCGGAAACTTAAGTTTTACTAGGATAATCCCAGTCAGTACTGCCACAGTAAACAGAATAGGCGCCCAGATAAATAGGATTGGTAAGAGAACGATAGCGATTACAATGATTACGAACCACTTTGTTATAGTAGTCATCTATTCCCTCCTCTCGTCCTTTAATGTGTAAAAATAAAAGCAACATAATACAAATGCCGATTCGCCAATTATTCAAAGGACTCCTATAAAACAAGTTTATCATAGGGCCCATCCATTGAGAACTGGTATCTTCCAACAATTACAATAAAAGGTGCCGACACTTTACATATTTCTACAAAGCAAAAAACCTCCCCGCGATGAGGAGGTTACCATCAAAACCTAACAACCAACACAATAGCAACGGCATGATCCTGTATTTCGGCAAAAATATCGCCACCCATCTTCTCAAGTAACTGCTTGCCTATATATAACCCTAATCCGTTACCTAGTTTGTTGCCTACATTTGAGCCCCGCCAAAAACTCGAGAACATATGGGGTAGCTCGTTTTGCGAAATGGATACACCAGAATTCTCTATTCGGATTAATTGCCGATAGTCTTCTTCATAAAACGATACGCGAATCGTATTCCCATCGCCGTATTTAATGGCATTTTCAATAATATTATCCACTACCTCGACAAGTCTGTCCGGATCCCCTATTAAAAGCTTGTCTCGAACAGGCTCTATCTCGAATTTGATTTTAAGCAGTGCAAGTTTTTCCTTATTACCATATATTACCTTTTCAATCCACTCGCTCAGATAAAATTCTGTCGTTTGAATCTCAAAATCGCTTAGCGAAGATGCAGATGTGGTAATAATATCGCCGATCAATTTTTCAATCTGTTCAGCCTTTTTCTCAATGAGCTTAGCACATTCCTTACGCTTCTTGTCACTTTCATACAGGTCGTCATATAAGGCCACCGAATATAGCTTAATAGCAGAGACCGGTGTTTTGAGTTCATGTGACAGAGATGCAATTAGCGTTTGTCTATCCTTTTCTAACCGTAAATTAGTTTGCTTTTGTGCATCCAATGTCTCTCTAAGCAAATCAAGCCCCCAAATAAACTTACCAAAAAAACGACTTTTACTCTCTTTTATCCCTTGATGTAGATACCCCTTTGATAATTCAAGGGGCATGTTCTCAATGACATGAAACGGCTTAATAATTTTCCTTTTTACATACAACAGCAGCCCTACAATAGAAATGAACGCTATTAGTAGAATGATAGCTGCGGTAATGATGACCGGTATAATCGTATTCGGGACAACATAGGTAAACCGTAAATATCCTGCCAATTGCTGTCCGTCATAGATGGGCTTAATCATAAAACCGGCTCCACTTCTAACACCTGCACCGTTAAAAAATTGTTCAATCTGTAGCGGTTCTGCATTTCCCTCCAGCCACTCAAGCCCCTGAATATAGTTGGCTTGATCAGTCTCAATGTCAATTAGCAACACACCGTTATTTAGCTGATTGGCTATGCGATTCGCTTCAATCACATAACCCTTATTCTCCTCACTACCTCCACCATAAAAGGCTGTAAAAGAAAAAGCGGCCACAACTGCAATCCCAATGACAATCACCCATACAATCAGCCGATTAAACTGCTTCATACTTGTATCCAACACCCCAAACGGTTAGAATCCGTCTAGGTTCCTTCGGGTTATGCTCAATTTTCTCGCGAAGTTTACTAATATGAACGGTCAGCGTCGAAAGCTCACTAAAGCTATCAATCCCCCATACCGCCTCAAACAGCCACTCTTTGCGAAGGGCCTTTCCCTTATTCATCATCAACAGCACCAATAACTCATATTCCTTAGATGTCATCACAACCAATTCATCCTTGAGATACACTTTCATTGAAGCCCTATCGATTGTCAATGCACCCTCTGAAAGCAATTGTTTGTTGTCAAACATATGATAGCTACGCCGAAGATGGGACTTTACTTTAGCAATTAACAAGTCAACCGAGAAAGGTTTCTCCAAGTAATCATCGGCACCGAGATCTAGCCCAATAATCTTATTATTATCCCCATGTCTGGCACTCATGATAATGATTGGGAGATTATACCTTTCTCTAATAAGTCTGCAAACTGCAAACCCGTCAAGTTCTGGCAGCATGATGTCTAACAACAATAGCTTCACCGGATTTTCCGCAAGATATTGAAGCCCTTCTTCTCCACTGGACGCAACAAATACAGTGTATCCATCATCTATCAAGAAATCTGAAAGAATCGTAGCAAGCTCCGCATTATCTTCTATGATTAGAATATCTACCACATTCTCACATCCCTATACCTCTATCAATTGCGCCTCGGCGTAATTGCGTTGGGATTTTGAATTGTGCACAGCACAATTAACTCCCCTCAAAATCCCTAACATCCGCCGGAGGCTTAACTTGAATCAGGAGGGAGTTTGAACTCCCTCCTGATTCAAGTTGAATAACACTATTCCTACCAGCCCATCTCCATCAACCAACTGCTTAATTTTCTTTCGCGTTCCCTTACATTCCATTCATCGCCCGCTGTAGCCAATTGTAATTCACCCTGGATATTACCGTCTACCATATAAAATACCTTATCCGTTTGTGCAGCTACCTTCACATCATGCGTAACAATCATAATTGTTGTGCCGTCCTCATTAATTTGACAAAGCTCTGCCATGACCTCTTTTGCTGCCTTAGAATTCAATGCCCCTGTAGGCTCATCAGCAAAAAGCATTTTCGGTTTATTAATCAACGCCCGACAAATACATGCTCTTTGTAATTGTCCACCTGAAACCTCCGTGATATCATGGCTTGCTAATTCAATAATATCAAGCCTCTTCATAAGCTGATCGGCATCAGCATTCACATCACTACGACTACGTTTACACTCATTACTCTTCAATGCTTGATAGCCCGATAGAATAATATTATCATAAATAGACAGATTTTTAAGCATATGCATTTGTTGAAAAATAAACCCCATCTTATGCAGTCTTACCTCAGCCATCTGTTTCTCAGAGAGCTGCGAAAGGCTTATTCCGTCAAACAGGACTTCACCAGCTGTTAAACGATCCATACCACTGACAGTATACAGGAGTGTAGATTTCCCTGAACCAGACGGCCCCATAATTGAAACAAATTCCCCCTCATACAGAGTAAAGTTAATATTTCTTAACACATTATTTTGTTGTTTGTTCACGATATACGTTTTGCATAAATTCTCAACCGTTAATACTGCGCTCATGACTAGATTCCTTCCTCTCCATTAATTATTCTTCATTCATATCCCACACTTGTATCTTCTTAATTTGTCCGCAACTGGTGTAAACCCCGAGAAGCACAACAGTTATGATTAACAACGGACACCATACATAGACCTGTAAGGGTACAATAATCATACTGAACTCTGTCAGACCAAACATCCTGAATATTACTCCTACGAGCTGTTCTCCAAGTACGGTAGAGGCAAATACACCCAATATAATGGAAGCAACAAGCAAAATTAAAATCCGTAAACTTTGCCATAGTTTAATCTGTCCATTCGTAAAACCAAGACTTTTCATAATGGCAATCCCTTGAACTTCCTTCGAAATTAAGAGTCTAACAAATAGACTGGTAATAAAAAATGTAATGAGACTCACAATCGCAATAATTAAGCCAATAATCATCTTGAGTTGGCCCATAAACCCTCCGGTCATATCACCCATAATATCCATTGCACTTTTGATGTCGAGATGTTTTAGCTGTTCTTTCATATCCTCTATAATCTGTGGCTTCTCATCAGCGATTGCATTTATGTTGCCCATCAATAGATAACCTGCTACATCCACAGGTTTATAGTTATCTGACAACCGCACCGCATACCCTGCATTGTCAATGGTCTGATACGTCCCCGAGATAAGGAAGGTTTGTTTCTTACCATCGATTTCAAAAACAATACTATCCCCGATATTTTTATTAAATCTTTCTGACATAATGCCTGTGATTGCAATTTCGTTCTCAAGCTTAGGAGCTACTCCGTCCAGGTACTCATATTCATACCGCTCTGCCTTCGTCTCGCTGTTCATGCCAATAATCCGCTGGTCACCCTCATCGTTTTCGAGGATGTATTTTGTGTTAAAAAAATAATCTACCGATAAAGTGACATCAAAGTCTCTATCGAGAAATTCTTGTTCTAACAGATCCATTTTGGCTCGTACCTCAGACATTTGGGCCTCAGCTCGCTCTGTTAGTAAGTAAAAATCAGCCTGCGTTGTTCCCAAATGACTAATAAATTTCGGCGCTAAAATTGTGTTAGCTAAATTGATGGGAATCAGAATAATCACCGTGCTCAATACAAACGTAAAAATCAATGTCGTGTATCCTTTCAGCTGGTTGAGCACATCACTGATTGCTAAAAACAAGGTAATATGGAGAACCTTGCTTTTATGGAGGTTTATTTTTCTAGAAGCCTTAAAACGTTCTCCATTATGTCCCTGCCTAATCGCATCAATCACAGATGCCTGATTAATTTTTCCCATACACAGGGAACAGAATAACAGCGTAATCGCTACAATGATCACTGTACTAAAGATTGAGACAATCATACTTATACTGCTATCTGGCACAATGATATATTCTGATACTCTTACTGACATCATTCTTGTGAGTGGAAGACTTATACCTAACCCAATTACACCACCAACGACAGATAATCCGAAATACTTCATAAGATACAATCGTTTTATACTGACATTTGTAAAACCAATTGCTTTCATCACACCGATTTCTTTGTAGTCATCCTGTATCGTAGAAACAATCGTGAATCTTAAAGTTAAAAAAGAAATAAAGATCAAAAATAAACTAACGATAAATAATATCGCTGACACGATACGATCTGTCATAAACATTAACTCAACGAACTTTTTGTCAATATCAAAGTCACTAAGGATATTTGACTTTAAAAACTCTATTGAGAGATCACTTTGACTTTCATCTAATTTTTTGACAAAACTCCAAAATTGAATCCACTTTTCTTCCGGAACACTTTGCTTTATTTCATCATAATCATGCTGCGATATGATGAATCTTTTGAGTCCAATTAAATCCGAACCCATAAATGCATCCTTAAAAAAACCTTTTACGACAAACGTTTTAGATATCCCTTCAAGATCAATCGCCAACTGATCTCCGATTTTAATTCCCGTCATATTTTTAATATTAATCGGTAATCCTATTTCTCCATCCTGCACTGTAAAACTTTCATCGTTTTGCCCAAAAATAAGATTTACATGCTGAGGTAAGGTAGATAGAGAAATAATACTATTAGTAGATATACTCTTGCTTCCATCAGGTACAGTAATATTACTCGAAGGCACACCGATGTGAACTTCCGAATAGTACGCATCAATTGCTGGCAGGCTATTTGCCCATTCTTCAATCTGTTTGTTGTTCTCTGGAGTATTTGCAATCTTAATATTGAAATCTGCAACCTGACTTTTACTAATAAAACTGTTCACTGCCGTTGTCGTCGAGTACATTAAATTGGTGCTACTTGCAACAAGTGTGGATGCCAGTGCAATCAGCACAAACAACACGGCATTCATTGCCTTTTTTCGCTTCAAGTCCTTTTTTAATATTTTCAGAAACACGTTAGAACCCCTTTCTCATTCCGTCTGTTCTCATTATAAAAGGGAAGTTATTAAATAATCCTAAAGTCTGTAAAAGTATATCAATGATTCAAATCTTAAAAGGGTTAAATGAATTTTTGACACAATATTACTGGCCTTGCATTCGATCGGGAGTATTTCGATTTCGACAAATTCGATTCTATTGCGAGAACAATGATTTGACAGAGTTAATTGTCTTTAAGTACAACATCAAATGAGCCATTCCTCGATTGAATCGTGGAATGGCTCATTGCTTTCTTTATGATTTAGTAAAATACGAAAGTAGACACTCAATGAAGGCCTATTACAGCGGTAGCCGGAGCAGTTTCAATTTTGATGGAGGGCTTTTTCAATAACTTCCATCACCTGAGTTTTTTTCATTTGGCACTTTACATTTCCTATTTTCCTATAAATTCAACTGGCATATTTTTAGAGTGTTTATTAGCTATTCCCTTAAGATGCATTACCTTATTAGAGTCTTCACTGTGGAACTCAATATCATCAATTAGCGCAGAATAGGCACTAAAATCTTTTTCACTTTCCTTAAAATCAATGTATTTAACTTTGAGTTTCTCATTTTCATTTTCAATGTTAACTACAAGTATATCTCCATTTAATTCGTATGTTCCCTTTGTGTCTTCCATTCCAATACTTACTACATTGTCATCTGAAAATTTCAATGTCTTGATGGAATCGTATTTATTAGGATTATCAACATCTTCCTGAAGCACTGGCGTATAAGCAACATTTAATGTTTTCCCGGCTAATTTATCACTTTCACTACTACATGCTGAAACGAAGAAAACAGACAAAAGTGCTATAAAAACAACTAACCATTTCTTCATAAAGTCAACCCCCTTTCTATCATCTTACCTTCAGGGTATTCATTTGTTAATGTGAAACACCTTAACTTTAGGTTGCTCTGCACATCCTATATTTCTCAGTCAAACAATGGATTTCCTTTCATCCCAACCCATAAATCGGTCTGCTCAAGTTGAGCTGCCAGCTGTAAAAGTACTCGTTCTTCACCTTTTCCGGCCATCACTTGAACACCTAGCGGCAATCCCGCCTGCGTTACATGCACGGGCAGTGAAATGGCAGGTTGCCCCGTTAAATTTGCCAGTTGGGTAAATGGGGTATACGTTAAGCTTGGTAAAAACATGTTATACATGATTTCCTGTTGTTGCTCAATCCCTGATGCTTCGTCCATTTCGAACAGCAGTTGTTTCTGTGCTGCTGTTGAATGGGTTAACTCACCAATTTTTGGCGCTGCAAATGCTGTTGAGGGTGTTATATATAAATCATAGCTTTCATGTACAGTCGCCATCTGTGCCGCAGCTGTATCCCATGATGCAAGGCTTGCCGAGTATTTTGCTGCTGATATTGATTTACCTATTTTATTTAACAACCACGTTTCAATTTCAACATCATTCGCTGTGATTGTTCTGCCAATTGCTCGTTCCAACTGTTCAACGACAGCAGCCATTTCTCCGCTGTTCATAAAGAAATAGTCCTGCATTAATTGAATACCATCGACCTGATTGTCTAACTCCTCAACGATATGCCCTTCTGATTCTAACCATTGTACAACTTTTCGTACCGCCGTTTGAGCCTCTTCCGATACGGGTGTGGCTACTGGTGATTTTGTGGTAAATGCAATCTTTAATCGACGGGCAAACGGTCGATTAATCGCATCTACAGAGCTCCCCTCCAGTAAAGGTGTCTGAAATGCCGCTGCCTGTTGGATGACTTGAAGTTGATCAAGCATCGCAGCACTATCTCGTACACTTCGACTCAACACAAAATCAATCGATGCTCCTTGCCACTGTCGACCAACACCTGGACCGACAGACGTCCGCCCCCGCGTAGGCTTCAAACCTACCAAACTTGAAAATGAAGCTGGAATTCGAATCGATCCACCACCATCACTCGCACCTGCCAGCGGAACAATGCCAGAAGCAATCGCTGCCGCTGCTCCCCCACTTGACCCACCCGGAGAATAATCTGGATTCCACGGATTGCGCGTTGCCCCATATAATTCTGGTTCCGTAATATTTTTCAGGCCAAATTCAGGCGTGTTCGTATGGCCAATGAATAAAAATCCTGCCTCACGAAGCTTCTTTACAAAATGTGAATCATGATCTACGACCCACTTCGATAATAACTTAGCACCCGAAGTCAGGGGCTCGTTTTGCAGTGCTTGTGAAATATTTTTTAATAAAATCGGTACACCTGCAAATGGCTGATTACCAATATCTACTCGCTTCGACTCAGCCAACACACGCTCTCTTCGCATATGCGTAACAGCATTCAACGCAGGATTCACTTTTTCCAATTGCTCAAAACTTAGTTCGACCAACTCACTTGGTTTCACTTCTTTCTGTCGAACCAACTCTGCCAAACTAGTCGCGTCTAGGCGTAAATAGTTATCAATATTCATGCTCCCACCCCAATTGTTATATTTCTGAAGCTACTATAGTGAATTACCAAAAACTGATTGTTTGAATTCATCTAGCTAGACGAATAAGTCAATGAATTTATTTTAACATAAAATGAAGATATTAGGAAACTAGCTCAAGTAGGTATTTGAAAATTTTTCAAAAAAATACCCCTTTAGATTATTTTTCTAAAGAGGTAAAAAACTACATTATTATTCCTTGTTAAACCACAGCTGATCCTTATCATCAACATCGCCATTGTAATTAATGAGAATTTCATCTCCTGCTTTTATATCGGTATACGCAAAGAAATCGAATGTGCGATTTTTAAAATTAATATCATACGTCGCATTCGGTTCATACGAATGATTAAACAACATACCATACCCAAGAAGAATAGCAGATTGACCTATCCCATACTCAAACGCGTAGTCAGCAAGAAGAGTTTTCTCAATGTATTGATGCTCTTCGTTTGGATAAGAAATGACGGGTGCTTCATGCAAAAGCTCCCCTTTTTTGTAATCACATGTAGCAAATACGCCTCTATTGAATTCTCCATCACTTAGCGGAGATGTTTTTACCTCAATCATGTTTACTCGCCTACTCACTTTTATATTGTGCTTTAACTATAACATTAAATTGAGTTTCGAGCTCTTTTTAGAGCTATGGCAAACGATTTTATTGTCATGAACAACTGTAAAATGATAATTACGTTATTGTGACGAAATGGAATCTCTCCCAAACCTGCCATTATTTATTACTTTGCAAATACAATTTGTTCGATTTATAACCAAAGAATAAACACAAAATAATTGTTAGTGGAATAAATAACCAAGTGAACCCTCTTACTAATGCGAAAGGTGTTTCAAATAGAAAAGAAAACCAAAAAGATATTCCAGTACTATCCCATAAACCAGGTGTAAAATAAAGTTCTTTTGGATTAATAAGAACCTTTGGATCAATGAGATCTGCTGAATAAAATACTACTACCAGCGGCAAATAACAAATCGCCAATTCAAAAAACATATTCGCATACCTTTTATATCTAGTAGCTTTTGAATTGTTATCAGAAAAAATGTCGTCTCCAGCGGTATCATCTATTCTTTTAAAGTGTTGAATCCCCGAAACTTTGCTACCAGTGAGATGCTTCCATCCACTGTCTTCAAACAGAGTACAATAATCGATGAAATCCTCTTTTCTCCTAAATTTCCTAAAGTCAATTTTTATAGTTGCTGCTTCTGACTTCCCCCGTTGAAATTGATAACCCATGAAAGTGCTTTTTAAATGGTAACCGTCAGACGCCATTTGCTCTAGCCATTGCTCTTCTTTTTCAAAATTGATAAAGAATCTAAACTTATACATCTTCATTCCCTCCAGTTCCTGGTCCTATAGTTGATAACAAGTTTTCAGTAATACGGACGATATGTTTCATTCGTTCACAGTCTAGTCGTAGCACTTCAATACCTTTTTCTGTGATGACATATGTTTTTCTACGTTTATCTGTACTCTTTGTTGATTGTATTAATTGCTGTTTAAGTAAGTTTTCAATTGCCCCATACATCGTACCTGCAGCAATTTTCACTTTATGATTACTTAATTCCTCGATTTTTTGCATCATAATATAACCGTGAGCAGGCTCAAGTAAGGATAGTAAAATATAATACGTTGTTTCCGTTAAGGGTGAATAGTTATTTAACTCCATATCGTTCATCACTCCAATACATTGGCAAACTATAAAGTCTAACTGTATAGTTTAACTATATACAGTCGAACTTTATAAGTCAACAAAAAAGTCCATTTCAAATTTTACAAAGAACCCAAAGAAAATGGACTTTATATTTACCAAAATAATATTATACAAATAAACATTTAACTGTAACTACTTAGGTATGTGTTGGCATAAAGAAAATCCCCTACAACGCTTGGCGCTAGGGGATGCCTCCCGCGATAAGCCAGACAGAAGATCACTGTCGGGGAGGGATTGGATTGCATCCCTCCTTTGTCTTATCGCTTCGGCTACCCCTGTTAGGCGCCTTCGCTGGAGATTTGGTGGAATCAGTTGTTCAACCTACTTAAATCCTATATGAAGGAGAATTCTCCATGAACAACAGAAACGAGTGACGAAAGAATATCACGATTTTGTTTGCGAAGTGTGGAAATAAATCCACGGATTTGGATAAATTGTTCTGCCCCTTCTTGCGTGTGAAAAGAACCCGACACTTTCTGTTTAATCTTCATCATTCGAATATCACGTTGTGCTTGATTGTTGTCGGAAGGCACACGTACATCCCAAATAAACCGCAATATAGTGGTTTTATGGAGCAGGAAGCGGGCAGCTAGATTAGCAGCTTTACTCTTTTTCTTTCTCCCCCGTTTGGGTGGTACATCGGACGGGATCAGTGGCCCATTCTTTTGCACCGCGCTCAAGGATACAGTCGTAGCGTTTTTCCCATTCAAGAGCGTCCGCTTCTTTTATCGGTATATCCTCTAGTCTCCACTTTTTCTTGTGGTGACAGGCTTCCTGTAAAAGTTCTTTCATATCTGCGGCCCATTGATGACCGTCATAGTCGATGATTCCCTGGGACTCGCGAAGAAGGTGAACCCCGCACAGGGCATGATCAAATGAATAGTCAGTAGTAAAGTAGGAAGCCCGACAGTCGTGGACAAGAATCTACCGATACTTGGGTAAGACACCATGATTCTCGATGGCTGTTTTCCCTCGTTTTTCATGGATATGATAAAGCGTCCAATCAGAATGGCTAACCGTATGTAGCCATCGCGTTTTATTCTTAACGCGCATCCCAGTTTCGTCCGCATGGATGACGCTACTTTTCAATAGTTCTTCTCGTATGTATGTAGTATGGGGTTCGAGTTTAGTTGAAATGGAAGCTAAACGATGCAAAAGGGTAGCCTCGCTAGGACGATGACTAGTTGTATCATGAAATAGCTGACAGATGCGTTCGAGGGGAAGATGGTGGTATGTATGTAGATAGGCGCAATAGGCAATCCAGTTGTCTCCATATTGAACGGGAAATTTTACATTTTCTGGGGAAGGTGCATGTTGTCGTGTGCCACAGTTTGGGCAACACTTTTTTTTCAATCCGGTGCTCTGTCACCACTATATGGGGAATTGGTAAATCAAATACTTGGCGACGGATATACCCTTCTGCTGGTAAATCTGCAAGAGAATTTTCACAGTGTGAACAGACTTCGACCTTATGCCATTTGATTTCATCTGGCTGGTCAGTTAGTTGAAGGGTATGCCCGTCATGGCCCTTTGGGGCGCCTATCTTACCTCCCGATTTCCGCAGACTTTTAGGCTTGCGCAAACCATCGCTAGATGGCGGTTTACTACTGTTAGTACTTGTTACCCCCACTTGTCGTTCTAGTTCTTTTACGCGTGTTTCTAGTTTAACAATATGGGTTTTCTGTTGTTCAATTTGGACCTCCAACTTTTCAATATAAAGGAGAAGATTCGTGATAAATGATGCAATTTCAATGGGTTCTCCATGACTAATCTCTTCGATTTGTTTGGCTGTATATTTCATTGGAATTTTCTCCTTTCTCTATACAGTGAACTTATGATTTTTATGTGATTTCCAGCGAAGGCGTCTACTGGGGTCGCCGAAGTAATGAGACTGACAGCGGTTTTCTGTCTGGCTCATTGCGGGAGGCATCCCCAAGAGCCGAGCGGTGTTGATAAAATATCCTAGTTCACCCTCTGTCTACTGGTAAAGGCAAGTTTATTAGATTTATACCCAAATAGAAAATTTTAAAACAATTAATGTACCTAAGTAGTTACATTTAACTTAATTATTACCAGAAAAAAATCGTCTTCAGGAGAAATGAATCACTTGAGGACGATTTTTTAGTATGCAATTTTATAGTGAAGTAACCGACAATAATAGCAACCAATTACGGAACAGCAACCACTTTAGAGATACCTTATTTTCATATTAAATTCCTTCTACCAAATTCACGGAAACAAGCTCACTATTCAATATATCAAGATGGTAGGTTCCATTTCCTATCTTTAAAGTTCCTTTGTTAAGTTTGTCGTCTTCACCTTGTTTTGCTGTTTCAATTGAATCCCATGTCACATTGCCATTTTGCAGATTATTTCTTGAAGTAGCTGAAAGTAATACATCATTATTTTTTCCAACATGCATAGTAACATAACTTGGTCCATCAACAATCCAATGGTTTGCAAGAGAACCTGGATACAGCGCAACGGTATTACGCTTTCCTCTGACCTCTAAGCGAACACTATTTGGCACAATAATTGTAGGCTCGACTGTCATATAGGTCGAGAAAGGACCCGAATGACGGGGAGTAGCTTTAATCGTCACATACATGGTGTCTCCTACTATTTTTGTCAGCGTATAATTATCCTTGTCCACAATCAGAGGTTTGCTTTTCGGATTAACCTGCGCTCTATAAGTACCAAATATAGCTAGTTGATTGACGTCAGAACCTTCTATTTCAACTTCATGATCACTCGTTTCCAAGACAATTCTTGTAATATTGTCTGGTAGCTTCTCCTCAATTGAAGGCAGATTGAATGAAGTATCCTCAGCGACCACTAAGGTTTGAAGCTCAGTCAATAGACCAGTCGAGGTTAAAACTGTAAAGCCAATTCCAATAGTGCCTAATAACCCAACAAATAAAATACTTATAAAATCGTACTTTACAACAGGATTTTCTTGCTTTGATAAAAAGAGGTACAAGATAATTTCAATACCTAATACAATAAGGATAATCGGCCACCACACAAGAAATGGTTCAAACATTTTCGCGCCCTTAATTTGAGTTAAAAATAAGAAAACCCCTAGTAACACAAGAGATAAGCCCATTGATACAGTACCTACACGCCATTTACGCATCATGACCCTCCTTTCGGCTTTTGCTTCCGAACAGTAGCTTCAGGCCTCCGCCAATTAATAAAATACAGATCACAGTGACTTGGAAATAGTTATAATACCAGTATTCAATATCAATACCTAGATTCGTCTTTAATGCCGGTGCTAACGCAGGGATGATCACATTTGCAACCATATAATAAAGTCCTAATGCCAATAAACCAATCCCTAACCATTTTTGGTGATTCACAAAATGCGAGATCACAGGGGTATCTTCTAGCTCCTCCTCCCCATGCATTGAAACCTTTTGCAATGCATCAAAAAAGCTATAAAACCATATGATTGGGATTAAAAATAGAAACAGTGAAAGTCTTAATATATCTAAAATATAAATTCCCAACAAAAAAGCTGCCATGAGCTGTAAGCCACGTTTTTGCAAGCCTAAGTACATATGTCCAGCACCTGGGAAAATCGATAATACCGTAGCTAAAGTCTTACTTTTTCTCCCCTGTTCACGACGTGTTTCTTCGAAATCCTCTAATATTGTCTTATCTATTAATGCTTCTCCTCGTAACTTTTTGCTCACTTGTTGAATCGCGTCAAACATGTTATACACCCACAGCACAGGGAGAATGCCTAAAAACACCAAAAATTCACTTTGGTTCGTGAAAGCTGAAATAAACAAGATCATCGTTCCAAGTCCAAAAAATCCGATAAGGAATGTGAATCCCCTATTCATCAAACCTAGTTGAAAATGACCTAGCCCTGGGATAAAGGAAAGTAAAATTGTATAAAAGCGTTCATTTTCATCCGTTTTAGTTTGACTTGGTACTTGCTGCGCTTCGTCAGTGGATATCGTAACTCTCTGATTTTTTAATAAGTAAAGTAGCATATCCATTACACTAATTGCCGTTACGATAACTGCAATGACAACTCCAAGAATAAGTGGTTCTTCTGAATAAAAGCCAATATACAGGAAAAAACCCAATATGAAAGGTAATACGGCCCCAGCCCCATAAAGGAACCCTCTAACTTTTCGATTTAAGTAGAAATGTCCCACACCCGGAATAAAGGTGAGGAAAAATGCAAGTAGTGGATTTTTAGTCATCATTATTGACCCTCCTTTTGTTTTATATCAATCATTTCAAATAGTGCCAAAGCCTTTTCCATAAGGCTATTCGATACACTTTGCTCTGGCTTTGATAGCGATGATGCTTCAACGATAGTAACAACCCCCGTGATACTTTGGAAGAAGCCGGTTGTCATAAGTGTTAATGTAATCGCTGCCGCTACTGCGTAATGGAATAGCGTTCGCTGGTAAAATGTTTTTTTTCGCACCTTCTTTTGAGGAAGTTCTGCCATAATTTCATCTGTAAAGCTACTATAATCGATTAGGGGTAGCTCCTCTGCCTGTCTATCTATCATTTTCATATAGATTTCTAAACATTGGTCACAGGAAAATAGGTGATCCTCTAGCTCTTCACAAGTTGTTTCCGGTAACTTACCGTTTATATAATTAATCCACTCTTCGTGACTGAAATGCCTCATCAAAAATCTTCCTCCTTCCAATGTTTTTTCATCCAATTTCTTGCACGATACAACTTCATTTCGATTGTCTTAACCCCAACCTTCTGCTCATCCGCTATTTGTTTATAACTTTTTTCAGTTATGTAATACGCATAAATAACATCTCTATAATTAGGTGGCATTTCATCTAATCGATTTCGCACTACCTCTCTCTGTTCTTTTTGCAGGAGAAGAGCGACGGTATTACAATCCGGTTGAGCTATTGCTGAAAGTACTTCTGGTTCAAGAACAGTTTCATTTTGACGTTGCTTCTTGCGTTTCAAATCAATTGCATGATTAATCGCAATCCGTGTCATCCATGCCTTCAGACCTTGGGATTTGTACTGTGGGAGAGCATAATAGATTTTTAAAAATACTTCTTGTGTTACATCCTCCGCATCCTTCTCATTTCTGAGAATTGGATACACTGCCTTGAACAAATCATTTTTATATCTTTCAATAAGGAAACGAAATGCCTGCTCATCGCCTGCTCTCACTTTTTCTACTAAAATCTCATCCTGAATAGCGCCCTCCCCCCTTCCCCACTCTCTACCTTATTAGACGAATCTACTCCTACTATACCCTACACATTTTTTCAAAGAAATTTAAATAGAGCCAGACTAAAGAGTCTGACTCGTTAAATAATCGACCAATTGGTGTAGGAATAACTAAAAAGCTAACCACGCCTGTTAATTAACCAAAAAACAACTTAATCAATCACTAGGTACTCTGTGTAAAATTTTCTTTTGTCTCGCTCTGGATTGAACGACTTCTATACAATAGCCGTGATATTTTATGTATAGGGATACGACTTCGTCGCATCCCTATACATTCTGTTCGGTAATCGTATGGTAGTCGTTCATCCGTCACTCTCCAAAAACGCAGATACACAAAGTGCTAATGCTTTTGGGGATGAGGGAATAGAGGGCTTCTTAACTGGAGAGGGCCGCCACGAAGAACGGCTTTGCGAACAAAGGCGAAGCGTCGAGAGTAGTTGGATAGAAGCTTTTACCATGGTCTTTTCCACTGTTATTTTAGGTAGTGTCACTTTCTGATAAAACTTGCTAATAGTAAAGTGAGAATACCTTGTACAACGTGCAAGCGTGCCCGAAATTTCATCTTCGGGCACTTACAGCCTCTATAGAAAGTCATCTATTCTTTTCTTTCCAAACAACTGCATTTTTCACTTAAATAGTGTAGGTATGCGACAGGCAACTATTAACAACAAGATGACCGAAAATAATGTATCTAGAAAGGAGGAAGTCATTTCTAGATACATTAACCTCCGCGGGGGAGGAATGAACTACAATTCCTCCTTGATAATGATGTCGTGAATAGTTTGCCGAGAGCGAACCGGAAACGATTTAGTGAAAAAAGTGATTTTCAAGCCTTTATTTACTTGCGATTTATGCAAGTAAATGGTTAATCGACAGACGTGAAAGCTAACCTACTTCCCAAAGGATTGATCGTATCCAATACGCCCTTCCTTCTTGCCCTCAGTAGGTATTGAAACTATTCAACTCAATCACCCGATGACACAGTCTTTGCATCAGCTTTTCTTCATGGCTGACTACAATAATTCCCATTTCACTCTTTTTGGCAATGGCAAGTACAGCATGCCAAATCTGGGCTTGCGTGATTGCGTCGAGCATTGTTGTCATTTCATCTGCAATTAAAAAGCGCGTTTTGGAGCCCAATGCTCTAGCGACACAAAAGCGCTGCAACTCTCCTCCAGATAGCTCGTTAGGCCAACGAGTCAGCCATTCCTGCTCAATACCTAATAAATCTAGCAGCTCAGGATCTGGCTTCCCTCCTTCGTTTAATACCTTTTCCATTTTCCAGCGTGGATTGACAGCTTTTTCTGGGTGCTGAAAGACCAATTGTACAGGGTGAAATCCGCTTGCAGACACAGGTGATCCATCGACTGTGATGCTCCCCTCCAGAGGTTTTTCAAATCCCGCTAAAATCCGACACAATGTTGTTTTACCACGCCCACTAGGTGCCGTGAGACCAACAATCTCTCCTGGTTTCACTATGAAATTAATACCTTGAAACAGCCAAGGTCCATCACCATAGCGAAATCCGATATTTCTTGCTTCAAGTTGCATGGATACACCTCACCTTCCCACTCCGGAGGCTCCGCATCTCCGGTTGTGCTTGTTCACACGCCGAGGTTACCATCGAACAACGTGGGGCAAATAAGCAACCGGACGGTAAAGCACTTGGGTGGGGTTGCGAACCTGGAATTGGTATAAAATTATTTTGTGGCAAGGCTCTCCATAACGCTTTACTATACGGGTGTCGTAATGCCTCACCATCACCTGTAAAGTCAGAGACAGGGGCTACCTCTACGGTCGTACCAGCATAAAACACGGCAATTTTATCGGCAATTGTTAAAGCCGATTCAATATCATGTGTGATGAGCATAACCGCGCAGCCATTGTCTGCAAATTCCCTGAAATTTTCTAACGCTTCCTTGATAACAACTGGATCGAGTCCTGGTGTAGGCTCATCCGCAATAATTACCTTTGCTCCACTGACAATTGCAGTTGATAAAAGCGTTCTCCGTGCCATTCCTCCGGAAAGCTGAAATGGATACATATTCTCAACAGATGATTGTAAGTGAAGTCGTTCAAAAACCTTGCGCTGCGCCGCAACTGCATCTCCAACTTTTGCTGAAGTACGAACTTGATTCCCTACACGCATCAGTGGATCTAAATAATTTACCGATTGTGGAATAAGTGCAATTTCTGTTCCGCGTAATGAAGCTTGCTGTGTAGCCGTCAGAACTTCTCCGGCATAGCTAATCGTCCCACTAATATTTGCATTACTTGGTAGTATCCCAAGAATGGCGTGAGCGAGCAAGCTCTTCCCAGAACCACTAGCTCCGACAACTGCCAGTATTTCACCTTCTTCAAGCGTGACATTCAGACTTGAAATGACATTGACATTTTTCTGTTTCAAGCCACCTGTATATTGGTTAAATGATATCGATAAATTTTCTACTTCAAGAATCGACATGGGTTCCCCTCCTTACCAAACGAATAGGACGACTGGCGTTGTGTCATCCTGCCCTCTTTACAGCTCACTTCTCATTGGCTTTAGTAGGGTCAATAAGCAAACGAAGGCTTTCTCCAATCGTCTCAAATGTCCGTACGATAATGAGTAAGCAAAGCCCTGGGAAAAAGGCGAGCCACCACATACCCGAAGACAAATACTTCATGGATTCTGATAAAATAATACCAATAGCTGGCTCATGAGGTGATAATCCTAATCCTAAAAATGTAACTGCCGCTTCGTGTAAGATGACATGAGGAAACATCAACATGAAACCGATTAATAATTGTGGTATCAAATGCGGAAAAATATGATGGACAGCAATCCACCAACGGGATTTCCCCATCTGCTGAGAAATCTGAACGTATTCAGCTGAACGAATTTGCATGACTTCTGCTCTAATAAGCCGAGCAAGACTTGGCCAATGCGTGAGCATCAGTCCTATCACAATGCCTTTAAATCCTCCACCCAACGTAAAAGCAATCAAAATCAATGTGACAAGATGTGGCACACTAAGAAAAAGGTCGATCAGCCATGAAATTAGACGATCGGCCATTTTCCCCATTGTTGCGGACGCCATACCAAGGATAAGAGCAATGGACGTACTGCCAATTGCTCCAATCAAGCCCACAGCCATACTTAAGGAAAGTCCCATAATTGTTCGAGTAAACATATCCCTCCCTAGCCAATCCGTACCAAAAAGGTGCACTAGAGAAGGTGCTACATTTCGTTCAGTAAGATTCGTAGTAATTCTTTCTGGATCGAGCAATGCACCTGCTATGACAACACTTAGCAAAATCACTGTTGCAACAATAATCGTAACGAGCGTTTTCTGTCTTCGATTCATTGAAAACTGTTTCTTCTTTACTTGGAGGTTTGGATTCATAGTGTTCGATCCTCCCTCGTCCTCGGATCTACCACATAGTAAATCATATCGGCAATTAAATTTCCTGCAAAAACAAAAATTGTACTAAAAAGAACTAATCCTAATAGAAGAGGAACGTCTCCCCTTAAACCAGCCTCTACTGTCGCTTGTCCTAGACCCGGGTAGGAAAAGACCTGCTCAGCAAGCACCGCTCCACCAAACAATTCGCTGAAAGCCGCAAATTGTAAGGTGATTGCAGGTAAAGCAACATTACGCAAGCCATGTCTCCAAAACAAGAGAAAGCCACGCTCGCCTCTCGCTCTTGCAAACAGCACATAATCACTCGCAAGGACATCTATTAGCTTCTGTCGCGTATGTAGAGCTACATTCGCAACACCCAAAATACTAAGTGTCATGGCAGGGAGGATAAGATGCTGTATTCGATCTGCTAATGTGACATCTTCCGCAAGTACCCCCGCTGGAACGCCCAATCCAATCGGGAACCATCCGAGCCACACTGCAAAAACAATCAGCATCAGAAGGCCCATCCAAAAAGTTGGTGTTGATGCTAGTGTATAACAATACCATTTTATAACTCGATCGACCCAAGTATCCTTTTTCATGGCTGATACAACACCCATGACAAAACCGATAACTCCCGACAATCCCCATGCCGTTAGCATCAGGACAAGCGAGTTTAGGAAGCGTTCCCCGATGATGTCGGACACCGGACGGCGGAAAATCATAGAAGTCCCTAAATCACCCGCAAGTAAAGCAGAAAGCCAACTAAAAAACTGCACCATAACGGGTTGATCGAGCCCCCAATACGCAGCAATCTTCTCTCTCTGTTCAGGACTTACCTTTAACATATCAGCGCCAACATAAGCTTGAATCGGATCAATCGGGGAGTTCTTGATCAATAAAAATGAGATTAAGCAAATCGCAAACAATAATGTCAGCATTCTTAAACCCTTCAGCAATAGAAAGGTCCCTATCTTTACACTGATATTTTTACGCACATTATTTACTCCATTTCCAATCGACAATATTATCTGTAGCTGGCCAACCATGCCCATGTACATGGATTCTTTGCTCTCCGATATCAAGACCATCTTTTACTAAATACAAATGGTCGATATTCACTAGCCACGTCCATGCCGCGTCTCCTTTTCCACTTAAACCAGTTGTGCCATCCCATTGTGCCTTTTTCCAAAATTCAAGTGCTTCCGCTTCACTTTTCGCATGAAGGGCCTTCTTAAAGTATTCATCTACTGTGTCATTTTTATAGTAGCCGGTATTATAGTACTCAACCCCAGCATTATCACTACCATAGATGTTGTATAGTTCATATGGATCATGACTTCCCCAGCCCATCAGTACAGCCTCAGAATACATTTTCTTACCAATGACATCCCAACTTCCACCCTCTATTTTAATGTTAATGCCGAGTGGTTTCATCATATCTGCAACTGTAATGGCAAGAGATTGTCTGATCGTATCATTTGCTGAGTAGTACAGGCTGAATTCAGCTTTCAAAGAGCCCTTATCCAGTATTCCATCACCATCTGAATCTTTCCAACCTGCTTCCTCCAATACTTTACGCGCTCCGTCTACGTCACCATCTTCAATGACTGTATCTGGATTCCACCAAGGAAGCCCATCAACAGATGTGTAGGCAGGTGCTCCGTATCCCTCCAACACACCTTCAATTAGCGCTTTTCGATCAACTGCAATATCAATGGCGTGACGGATGGCTGGATCAGACGTTACATCATTACCAATTGGTAATCCATCTTCAGTAAAATTGCCTGACTTTACGTAAGGAAACACGATTCCACGATTATCCACAGTTTTAACGGCTTCAAGTTTCATACCTGATACTTTCTTATTACTAAATGCAGCCGGGATATATGCAAGATCGACTGTGCCCGCTTGAGCTGCCGCAAATGCTGCGTCCTCATTTAAAAATACAAAAGTCACTTTATTAAAATTCGGCTTTTGCCCATAGTATTGCGGATTCGACTTCACAATCATCTGCTGTCCCTTGTCCCACTGCACAAGCTGATAGGGACCTGAACCGATAGGATTTTCAGCATACTCTTCACTATATGCATGTTGTGGGACAATTCCCGTAGCCACTAGATTGTTGACAAATGTTGATTGTACTTCTTTTAATATGAATTTTACTGTCATGTCATTAACCGCTTCGACTTTCTCCAATACATTTAAATCGACCACCGACCCACTGTTGGCTGCTGTTTCAAATGTAAATACTACATCTTTCGCTGTTAATGGAGTACCATCTGAAAACTTCACATCATCACGTAAGTGAACAGTCCAAACCTTGCCATCTTCATCTACTTCATAATTTGTCGCAAGATCGTTGACAATGTTCAATTTGTCATCTCTTTTTAACAATGTACTTTGGAATAGTGGCGAACCATAACGTCCCCAACCAATTGTTGGGTCAAATCCAGTTTCCGGCTCAGAATTAAATGCCAGCACTAGCTCGTCCTTCGGTCTCTCTTCATTTTGCTTATCCGATTTAGATGATGCACAGCCCGCTAACATAAGCGACATAGATATAGCAGTCATTACAATAAGAGCGAATAATTTTTTTGTCATCTTTGTATACTCCTTCTACTCATATTATTTAAGGTATATCTAGCATTCATCCCGCTACTAGGGAAAACGAAACTAAATTTCTCCCCTATAGAAGTAAGGGACTTCTACTGAATCAAGTTAAATTTGTTCCACGGGCGCTACTGTAAAATTTCCATATGACACGCCTTTCAAACTCGTCAGTTTATGGCTTAGTTCCTGAATTTCTTTTGCTTTTCCTTTCACAACAATCAGTTCAAGACAGCTATCATGATTCAAATGGAAGTGTGTTGTCGCAAGAATAACATCGTGCACACTATGTTGAATCCTTGTCATCTCTTCAAGTAAATTGCGTTGATGATGGTCATAAAACAAAAGAATACTTCCTGCAATAATCTGTTCTCCACCTTCCCATGATTGCTGAATAATTGCCTCCCGAATAAGATCTCGAACCGCTTCCGAGCGATTTTCATACCCCTTTTGTTGAACCAAATCATCAAATTTCCTAAGTAAACTACCTTCCATTGAGATGCCAAATCTCTTTAACGTTGAATCCTGCATACTTCAACCCCCTTAATTTTATTAATACTTCCAACTCGGTAACACGTTTATGTAATATCGTAGCACGATTATGCGTGACGAATGACAAATCAGAAGCTTAGTTCACTTCTGAAATAACTAATTTCAAATCTTTTCGAGAAATCGCCCCAAATTTATTTGCTACTAAATCCTGACTGACATATCTACCAATCCATTTCGGCGCCCAGTATACAAATTTCAATATCGTGCTACTTTTCTAAAGAATCGTAACACCTATCTGCAGAGTAATAGACCTGATAAACACTTTTCACATGTCTTGCTGAATGATAATGAAGGGGTAGAAGATCTTTCGAAACCATACAGGGGTTAACTTGAAACTTGTTTGCAGGGAAAAACGGTGAGTTTCCAAATACTACAGAACAAAAATGAAAGGATTTTTTCATCATAACTAATTTAACTTAAAAATAAATTTTTAAGTCTTTTTCCAAATCAACGCCAATGAAACCATCCAACTATAGATTATAAGGTTACTTACACGAAGAATCAATAAAAAATAGGATGTATTTTGCAAGTGGCTTCGATACTGCGCCACATCGTCTATTGAAAGTAGAAGTCATCCGGGCATTTCTTATCGCCGACTCCCACGCATAGCATAAAATACGAGATCGACAACCATTTACATTTGCTGTCGATCCCGTATTTTTTCATACTGTTCAAGGAACCTCTTCCAAACTCGTTGCCTTCACTAATGCTGATAACGTTTCCGGAGGTTTTTGACATTAAAATATTTGTATAAAGATATCCAATATTATAATAAAGATTCATTCAGAAACTTAACACAAACAGGTTCCGGGACTTTTACACCAGATTGGACGAAAGCAAGTTTCCCTGTAGATTTGTCCCTGCTGAACAAGGTCATTGTATTTGATCTTTCATTGGTAGCGACTAAAAATTCTTCGGAAGGATCTAGAACAAAGTCACGCGGCCAATTGCCTTCTGTTGATGTCCGTTCTTTAAAGGTTAGTTCTCCAGTATCTTGATCCACCTTAAATAGGGAAATGCTGTTATGTCCACGATTTCCAGCATACACATATTGCCCATCAGAGGTAATATGGATCGCACTTCCATCGTTTGTCTCCTCAAAATCCTCTGGAATAGTTGAAATGGATTGCTGCTTTGAAAAACTTCCGTCTTTTTCATCATAATGAAGAGCGACGACTTCTGAGCTAAGCTCAGTCATGATATATGCGAATTTTTTATTTGGATGAAATGTAATATGTCTTGGGCCACTTCCGGGTCTTGTTTTATACACTTGTGCGATCTTTAATTGTCCTTCATTTATATTATAAGTTATAACACAATCACTCCCCAAATCAATCGCTATAGCGTACTTTTCATCTGGAGTAAAGCCTGCAAAATGCATATGGGGTTTTTCCTGTCTATCATGCGGACCAGAGCCTTCATGCTCAATCACAGAAGTTGCTGGATTTAGTGATCCATCTTCATTTGTTAAATAAGATGAAATTTTCGTTGTATGATAATTAGCAGTTAAAACATTATTGTTAGATTGATTGACACTCACATGGCAAGGAGGTGCGCCTGCAGAAGTTTGACTATTTAGCTTTGTAAGCTCACCTGTTTCACTATTTATCGAAAAGGCCGTAACTCCTCCATTTTCTCCATCTTTTGATACAGCATATAAATTTTTATTGTCATCACTCACCGTAATATATGTAGGGTTGCTCAATTCGGCAGCTAGTTTAACGTTCGAAATCTCCTTTTTCTCCGTATCAAGTGTAAACTGATAGACTCCTTTGCTATCCTTTTTTGTATAAGTACCAACATATCCAATAACTTTTGACATTTTAAAACTCCTCTAATTTTTAATAGGAAAAACCTAGTCCATTTTAAACTTCTTTAATATAATTAACTCCCTCAAACTTTAGTGGTGGAGTTAATTATATTATTGAAGGGCAGTTCCAGTCACCTCTCAGTGTAGCCTTTTTCAGTCACATTCCACCAATGAAAACCGTCCCTACTTAACAGACGTTCAGAGTCCTTTGGCCCCGTGGAACCAGATAGATAGTTTGGGAAATTGTCTGCCTTCCTTTCCCATGCTTTCGCTATAATATCAACATACTTCCAGGAAAGTGCCACTTCATCCCAATGAGTAAAGTTCGTTGAGTCACCACACATACAATCGTAAAGGAGGACTTCATATGCTTCAGTTGTGTTCATTTTATCATTTTCGATATTTTGATAATTTAACATGATTGGAGTAGGTGTTGTCCCATGTTCCTCTTTTTTTGCATTTACATGTAGCGTAATTCCCTCGCCTGGCTGAATATGAATGACCAAAAGGTTTGGATGCATTTGCTTATCTTTGTCATCGTACAAATTCATTGGTAAGTCTTTAAATTGGATGACTATCTCGGTTGATTTCGTGCTCATCCGTTTACCTGTACGGATGTAGAAAGGAACACCAGCCCACCTAAAATTATTAATTAATAATTTAGCAGCGATAAAAGTTTCTGTGTTAGACTCTGGTTCTACACCATTTGATTCTCGATAAGCATTTACTGCCTTTTCTTCTACGATGCCCCGATCATATTGCCCACGTACGAAATAGTTGTTCACATCGTCCTCAGTTATTGGCTTTAGTGCTCTTAAAACTTTTACTTTCTCACTTCTTATTTCTTCCGGTGTTAGTTTAATTGGAGGTTCCATAGCAATAAGTGCCATCATTTGTAGCATATGATTCTGAAACATATCTCGCAATGCACCAGAGGATTCGTAATACTTACCACGGTCTTCAACACCCAACGTCTCGCTGGAGGTTATTTGTATATTAGCTATAAATTGATTATTCCAAAGTGATTCAAATATTGCGTTGGCAAAACGAATGACTTCAATATTTTGAACCATTTCCTTTCCTAAGTAATGGTCAATTCGGTAAATTTGTTCCTCACGGAATGAATGTCGAATTTGGTCGTTTAACACTTGAGCCGATTCTAAATTATGACCAAAAGGTTTTTCAATTACTAAACGTGTCCATCCACTCGTATCAGTAAGGCCTTCTGACTTTAGATTGGCAGCAATTGTTCCAAAGAATTCTGGAGCCATCGCCAAGTAAAAAATTCTGTTTCCTTCAGTCCTATGTTTTTCATCTAATTGGGAAAGTAAATCATTTAACTCCTGGTAGTGGGCTAAATCCGTTACATCAAAGGGAATATAATGAAAATGTTCGGCAAATTGATCATATTCAATTTCATCGTGCTCATACTGATGAATGGATTTCTTAACATTATTTCGAAACTCCTCATTTGTTAAAGGCCTTCTAGCAACTCCTACCACTGAAAAATTTTCTGATAACTTTCCTTTACGAAATAGCCTGTAGATAGAGGGATAAAGCTTCCGGTTTGCTAAATCACCGGTTGCTCCAAAAATTACTATAATTGATTTTTGATTGATTGATGTCATAGTTTTATTTACCTTTCTATTTTACGTATTCCATTATGGGTTGCAAGATATATTGTTTAATAATCGTTATCAGAGTTCTGTTAATACCGACTCAATTAACGACTTTTCTATAATTTCAATGTGTATCTCTCCAAATGGTTTTGCTAAACATGAGCTATTAGTACGAAGAAGTGTTACTACCTAAATTAACTTCGATGACTTCTACAAGACTTGTTAAAGTTCACTTGCTCATCAGAATCATCTACCTTAATAGTAATAGTTCGATTTTATAAATTCTAGAGCAAACTTCTTCAAGTTTATCATACACATCCTCTTTATATTTATACTCAAAAACGCCTCTCCAACCATCTCCCTCCTCGTATTCTGAAAAATAAAAAACAATCTCTTACAGATATGATACCTGAAGAGATTGTTTTTTATCAAATTTTATTATAAATTATCGAATTTTATTTAAAATAATCAATCTTTTTTAATCTATAATACGTCCCCCCTCCACCACCAAGCCTCATCCCACCGTAACTGATAGCGTCGCGTCTTCCCAATTCGTGTATCGACTATAAGTAACTCTACAATTACATGTTAAACGTAAGCAATTGTATGGTTGCGTGAGAAAGGAACCAAATTATCTCTCTTGCATTTGTTTACCTTTAGTTACCTTTCCATTCAATTCTCGATTTTACTATCGGATAGATCTCCTCCCAGGAAAAAAGTTGCTCGCTATGATATACACCAAAAGGTACTTTTCCGTCATAAAGACTTTGTGATATATGGCACGCCATAATAGCTGTAATCATTGCTTCTTCCGTTCCCTGAACCATCGTTTCTTCTACTTGATTATTATTACCTTTACCAATCACCTTTACCATAAATGTAGGTTTCCCTACATGAATAGTAGAAAATAAGTAGGTCAATAATTGAATAGGAACGCAATGGATAAGCCCCGTTTTCTTCAAGATATGTAAACCTTTCGTTACTAAGGTCGAATCAAAACAAAGTCTCGTTTTAACGAGTGGAATGGATAATGTATGGCGAAGTACATGTTGGTCAGCAAAATTAAAATCATAGGCTGTTTTGACACCATAGTTTTCATCAAAATATACTTGCCCCTTATCAACAAAACTATTCACCCTTACTTTTTGATTATCCTCATATCGCTCAAAAGATTGTAACGCCTCATGTAATGTCCAGTTAATCGCAGCTTTGCCATGTCGATCTCCTAAGCCTAGCATGATATAAATGGTTAACTCTCTAACGCTTTCTAATTTTGATTGAATATATTTAGCCAAAAGGTTGGTAATACCCGGGGCTAATCCTACACTTATTACCGCTGTAGTTTTATAGTGTTTCGCTTGGTCATGTAACGCTTCAATTTGCTGTAAAAAAGAATACGAAGCTGAAATATCAATATAGTCTATTCCATGTTGCAAGCAATGCTGTACAAAATCAGTATTTTTTTGCTCGACACAGACAATTACTTGCTGCACTTGCTCCAACTGAGCCGACACAATAGTGTTGTCTATATCTAGCACCATCGCTTGAATGGAACCGTTACTTTGTTTCACTAATTGCTGTGCTTTTTCAGCATTTCTTCCGGCTGCATATACCTTTCCTGGAAAAGCCCTATCTAAATGCTTACAAATAATACTGCCTACTTGCCCATATCCACCAATGACAACTATTTTATCTCTCTTCATTTGGATCTCCTTATCTATTGTTTCATACAGATGTAACCTGCTAATAAAAATGAATTGAAGTAGCGACTGATTGATGTGAAGCCACATGATGTTAATAACGCAAGCAGTTCTTGTTCTTTTAATAAATGATAGTGTCCATCAAAAGTTTGCTCAAATTGTGTAGCATGGCCTTCTGAAATGTGATGATGTAACATATATCCCTTCCATGCAGCTAATTGGTTGCTCATTGAAGGTTCATCTTCTTTATACATAGTCGCTACATAAAACTTAGCTCCTGATTCTAGTGAATCTGCTACCTTTTTTAGAAATTGTCGTTTTTCTTCATAGCCTTCAATAAAATGCAACACTAATAAACAGCTTGCTGCATCATAAGTTGTTGTTATCCGATAATCTTGCCAACTTTCTATCGCATAATCAATTTGATTTTGGTATTCCATTGCCCGCTGTTGTGCTCTTTTTAACATAGTCTCCGAAGAGTCAATGGCTGTAAAATGGAGTAGTGGGTTAATTGGCGCAAATGTTATTAATTCTTGCCCTCCCCCTGCACCAATAACTAGCATATCTTTCCTCACCGTTGCTTGTTGAAAATCAACCGCTAACAAGTAACTCGTTAAATCATAAAGAAGCGCATACCCTGCAATCTTATTTGAAATCGTTTGATCATACGTTATCACACTCTTATCTGTCCAATGTAAATCCATTTATTCCCTACCTCCTTCATTTTCTTATTATCAATCAATGAGAATTGTCTATACAAGTACTTCATCTATGCGAAAAACAGCTACTTTTATGCATAACTATTCCCCTTTCTAGCATTCTCACTTATAATTAAATGAGAATCACTTTCAATAACAGCATATAAAAAATCACGATAACAAAGTATCCCATGAAGTTGGGATTTGTCTGTATCGTAAAGGAGAAATTTGTATGCATTCACTACAAGTACGTTCCTCAAACAATTCTTATCTGTTTAGAAAAAAGATTTTAAGGAAATTAAAAACAACGCTCCCTTACGAAGCATTTTGTTTTACGACAGTCGATCCGCATACGCTATTATCAACCGGTGCAATAACAGATGAACGAATTGAGTTATTACACCCTGAGTTATTTGAAAACGAATATATAGAACAGGATATCAATCGATATAGCTGTTTACTAAATGAGAAAACTTATTGTAATACGTTATATGAAGGAACGAAAGGTGAATTATCTAGCAGTAAGAGGTTTCATAAAATCCTTTCACCAGCAAAATTTCATGATGAGTTACGTGCTGTTTTAGTACATAAAGAGCGATGCTATGGTTTTTTGACGTTATTTCGCACGCAAGAACAAGGATTCTTTAGCCTTGAAGACATCGCATATATGAAGCGATCGATACCTTCAATTGCAAAAGGTTTAAAAGATTCCATTTATCAGTCCTACCAAACTTCAAAAATGATACATGCTGCTTCTGTTGAAACAGGGATTATTATTCTCAATCAGGATTTTGAAATTATTTCTACGAATCAAACGGGCATCCATTTAGTGGAATGGCTACGCCAACAAGAAAACATAGAAAATCATCAATTACCACGGCCTATTCGTGCAATCTGTTCTCAAGTTACATCATCCTTTTCAACCAACAATTCGAAAGTTATTGTACATGCTTTCAACCAGTTATTTATGTCAATTACAGCAAGTCCCTTACTCACTTCCTCCTCTCAAATTGCCTTACTCATTGAACGTATCCGTCCTCGTGAAATGAATAGACTCTTAGTAGAGCTTTTTGACTTAACCAAAAGAGAGCATGAATTAGTAGAAGAATTATTAAAAGGCAACTCAACCAAAATGATTGCGGACAAACTGTATATATCTAGTTATACGGTTCAAGATCATTTAAAATCGATTTTTAACAAAACAGGTGTAAATAGCCGACGAGAACTTATTGGAAAAATAAACACTTTTTATAATGAATTACATGTGGAATATTAAGGAGAAACAAGAAGAATCCATTTTGAAAAAAGATTGATCAAAATGGATTCATATTTACCAGATTTAATTTTTTTCATAAAAAAGTAGTTCAACACCAACATCTGTTCTCGATTTACTTTGCTTCCATCAATCTAAACAGTAAACTTCTTACCACTTCTGATACAGGCGATGAGAACGAGAGAAGACGTGTATGATTTTTTGAATAACGACAAAAAGACACATACCCTCTAAGGTAGTGCCTTGTCCTGACAGTAAGTTCGAGGGCGTAACCCGGCGGTCATTGCACTCATGCAGAAAAGCTGTAGCTTTGCATTCTAGTCCTTCAATTTAGTTTGTCATTTTCCTGTTTTAACAGAATTATTCTACGCATCCTCCTCCGCTACACCAAGCGCTTTATTCCTTTCCTTGAACTTGGCATTATGGGAAGAAACATAGGCGACCTTCGCTGCCGCTGGCTCCAAATACAGCTTGGCGCTATTGACTGCCAACACTGCATCGGTAAACGCTCCCGCAATCAGATTCACTTTAGATGGGTAGTTCGCTGTATCTCCCGCCACAAAAACACCTGGTAAATTGGTTGCGAGTTTCTCGTTCACATTAATATCCCATTGTCCCATATCCATACCCCACTCGACAATAGAACCGAAGTCGCCGCGCAGTCCATGATTGACAATCACGGCATCTACCCCTAATTGTTGTGTTTCTTCCATTAAAATCCCCTCTGCATTCACTCTAGCAATCGATACCGCTTTAATGGCGTCACCGCTAACATTGCCATGAAGCCGAGCCACGGCATATGGTGTACGAACATCAACGGATGATTCCTTCATCCGCGTCACATTCTTCTCATGTCCGCCGAAGCGTTCGCGGCGGTGCACGACAGTAACACTTGCGGCAATCGGCTCCAATTCGTTGGCCCAGTCGACTGCCGAGTCACCGCCACCGGAGATGAGAACTCGCTTGCTGCGGAAGACTTCAAGTTCCTGTACGGTATAGTGCAAATTTGTTACTTCATAACGCTCTGCCTCTTCGATGTCCAGCTTCGCCATCTTCAACACACCATATCCCAACGCCAAGACGAGCGTACGCGTATGGTGCTGCTCCCCCGTTACGGAGGTCAGAAGCATTGTCCCATCCGCGAGTCGCTCCAGTCCGCTAATCTGTTGCCCCAATACGATAGTTGGATCAAACGTATGAGCCTGCTGAATCATTTGCTTGATGAGCTGCTCGCAACGGATTGGCGTAACTCCACCGACATCCCAGATCATTTTCTCCGGATAAATCAATAGCCGCCCACCCAGTTCCTCCTTCGCTTCAATCAGCTTGGTTTTCATATCGCGCATGCCGCTGTAAAAAGCCGCATACAACCCGGCGGGGCCCCCACCAATAATTGTAATATCATAAAGCTCCAACTCCTGTGTCATGCTGCTACCTCCTCGTATGACTCTTTCATCCTTCCAAATTCCTTAATTTTTGATCATACTATTTCTTACACAATCGCATCTTTAATTCCTCTATTTTTCTGAAAACCGTACAGATTAAGTCCCCAATCACATCGTTTGCTTCTTAAAAATAAACGGCAGCGCTTCTAACAACCGTTCACGTGTGATGGGATCACTATGATTCCATATAGAATCTACAAAATGAGTCTTACCGGGAGTTAACTCGGCTAAAATGGCGATTTGTGGACAGTGAGCAATAGTTTGTAATTCTTTCGCAGAAGCCAAGATAAAATTGCGTTCTCCAGCATAGTGATTCATTTGATGCTGCTGAATTTCTATCCATGCTTGCCCTTGCTCGATTAGGTCCATCACTTTGGCAGGGGGACGAAAACCAAGTGATTCATACAAGCTGGCAGCCAATCCATTCTGACCCATAATATAAAATTTTGCGCCTACCTTGAGATAAACAGCCGCCGTCTCCCCTGCGATATAAGCATCTGCCAATTGTATACGTACGAGTCTTACTTTGTCCTCATATGTAGTAATCCACTTCTCCGCCGCTTTACTACGTTCAAATAGTTTAGCGATATACCGCAACCGCTCAAATAGTTTAAATTTACTGTTCAGTATAACTGTAGGAGCAATCGCATCTAATTTCTGCAAATCTTGTTCAGGATGAAAATAGCTAAGCAATAATAACTCCGGCTGTAGTTGTGCCACTTTATCCGGATCTGCCCAATTTCCCAGATTATGAATGTTTCGCAGCTTATTGTGATAAATCACGTTATCTTTCATGATAGAGATGGCCGCCCCTATAGGAGGTATGCCTAAAACGAGTAATTCTCCAAGTGTATATTTGCCATCCGTCACAATACGTGTTGCATCTTTAGGAACAAGAACCTTTCTACCAAGTGAATCGATAACTATTCTTTGCTGCGTATGAAGATGGATATTTGCATATTCACGCGGAGTGTTTCCAGTTAATTTATGAAAGCATCGGCTGAAATAATATTCATCCTTAAACCCAATTTGTCGAGATATTCTGCTCAATGGCTCAGCGGAATTACGTAGAAGTTCTTTTGCCTGATTTATACGTAAATGGACCAAATAATCAGTTGGTTTTTTCCCAGTCAATATTTTAAACTGTTGACTATATTGCCATCTGACCATCCTAGCCATGTTAGCTAGTTGCTCTACTGTCAAGTCCTCGTCATAATGCTGTTCCATATACTGTACAGTATGTTGAATCATTTTTATCTTTTCTTCATTCTGCGAATGGGAAGCTTGCTCATCCAACTGGGCCATCAACCCTAGAATTAGCTGAAGTCTTCCCTGCATGATAGCCATTTCTGATGTGGATAGAGAGGAGTAAAATCGCTTCTTCATCCATGCTTCATTTCCTAATACACGCTTGACTTGAGAAAATAACAGATTATAGGTATAACCACAAAGCAAGGGTGGATGAGCAACTGAATTCAAAGTCATTCCTTCTACTTCAAAGGTCTCAAAGGTAAAACGTGCAAGCTGTGCCTCTTCGTTGCTTGCTTCCATAGTGTAGCGTTGTGCAGGTAAAACTAGAATGCAACTCCCTTGTCGCAGATCGATTGCAATTTTGTCTATATACAGCCGTATGCCATGACTGAGGGCTATCAATAATGTACATGAATTTGTTTCATTGTCATTTATTCTCGCATGAAGGCTACTCGCTGGTATCATCTGACCAACTTGAAAACTCTCATAATGTTGTAGCCTAATATACAACGATGCTTGATCCATAGGTAACCCTCCAACCGTTGAAAGTGATTCTCATTATCATTAATATAGCATATAATGACCTGCTTTTAAGTATAGCGGAGGTTTCATAGTTCGATCATGCACGATTTTGGAAAACTAACGGTTTAAAAAACTAAATGGACAGACACCATTTCTTACGGGCGTTGCATCCATTGTGGCAGCTCTTCAAGTAATTGCTCCAAAGCTAACAAGCCATCTGTATTCCAATCGGCAGATTCAATGTAAACATTTCCCTTTTGAACTGCTGGCAGAGTCCCCCATAGTGGGCTTTGTAACATTCGATCAGCTTCTGTTTGACTTTCATCATTACCGAGTACAAGTACAAACAAATGATCAGCAGCATACTCTGGAAGCAGCTCTTCTGAAATCGCAAGGAAAGTCTGCCCTTCATCAATAATGTGCTCCTGTACAGCAGGTGGGATGGCAAAGCCGTCCTCCTCATAAATAATGGCACCAAGTGAACGATTGCCCATAACATAAAACGTTTTACCTAACTGTAAGAAAACTGTTGCGGTCTCCCCTTCTGCCAATTGAAGCTTATCCCACATATCTTGCGACTGTGCTTCAAATTTAGCAATCCACCCAGCTGCCTCTTCCTGTTGGCCAAAGATATTTCCAATCTCGATTATACGTTCCCTATAAGGAAGCGCTGAGTTGAAGGGAACAGTAGGAGCAATTTTCGACAATGCCTCGTTTCGATCTGCATCCTGATGGTAACTATTAACAATCAAGTCCGGTTCTAAAGTCATCATCAACTCTAAGTCACCAGGATTTCCAACATCAATTATTCCTTCCGTTTTACCTTCATAGAATTTACCAGAAGCATGGACAAGGTTATTACCAACTACTGGAATATTCATCACCAAGAAGTCACCAAGCGTCGCCCCCAAATAAATGACTCGTTCTGGATTTGCAGGTATTTCAACCTTTTCACCATTAGTCGTTGTATATTGAATGGTTCTTTCACTTTCCTCCGCCAGCACTTCAGATTGAACCCCCGTCTCACTTTCCTCTTCCTCTACCTGCACATCAGCTGCGCTTCCTCCAGAATCGCTGCATGCCGATAATATTAACAATAGGAGGAAAATCCCTCCCCATAGTATGATTCGCTTTCCATTATGTTTCTTCACACTTATTGCCCCTTTCCTTCTTACGCTTAATTGAAAATGATTATCATTCTCGGAATTATTATAGCTTGTGTAAAAAGGGGATACAATGAAAAAAACGCAACGATTTATTTGGATAAATGTCAATAGCCAAGATTTGAGTGATTAATATCCTTTAAAGCTTTTCTTTTTTTAGCTAGTCACTATTTAACATTAGCCATCATTCCCTCTAAAAATAAAACATCCGTTCGCTTATTTTATAAGCAAACGGATGTTAGACGTCCAATTTTAAACGACTTTATTATCATCCTACATGACCAGGCTTCATTCCACCGTAACTGACTTAGCCAAATTCCTCGGCTTATCAACGTCACAGCCTCTTTGAAGTGCAGCGTAGTAACTAATCAGTTGCATAGGGATCACCGCGACAAGTGGTGCAAGCAATTCATGGACTTTTGGTAGTACAAGGCGATCGCCCTCTTCTTCCAGCCCTTCCATTGATAGAATGCATGGAATTGCCCCTCTTGCAACGACTTCTTTGATATTTCCACGGATATTCGGGCTTACGGCTTGTTGTGTGGCCAATGCAACAACAGGGGTGCCTTGTTCAATCAAGGCAATCGTCCCATGCTTTAATTCACCACCAGCAAAGCCTTCTGCTTGAATATAGGAGATTTCTTTGACCTTTAGTGCTCCTTCCAAGCTAACGTAGAAATCGAGACTTCTGCCGATGAAAAACGCATTTCGTGACACCGCTAAAAATTCATCTGCGATTTTTGCCATCTCTTCTTTTGAATCTACAAGTGCTTGAATAGCGTTTGTAGCAATCGCAAGCTCTTTCTTCAGCTCAATAGCTACAGTTTTTCCTCTGCTCTGCGCTACCACATTTGCGATTATCGCTAGAACAGCTACTTGTGCGGTGTAAGCTTTTGTCGAAGCTACCGCAATTTCGGGTCCGGCATGCAGCAATAGTGTATGGTCTGCTTCACGAGAAAGTGTTGAACCTGGAACATTGGTCAACGTGATCGTTGGATGGCCTAGTTCTTTCATTTTCACCAATACTTGGCGGCTGTCTGCTGTTTCGCCTGATTGGGTAATAAATAGAAACAAAGGCTTTTCCGACAGCAGAGGCATGTTATAACCAAACTCGCTTGAAATATGCACTTCCACTGGAATGCCAGCGATTTTTTCAAAATAATGCTTGCCAATCAAACCAGCATGATAACTAGTACCTGCTGCAATAATATAGAGACGGTCTGCTTCCTTACACGCATTAACAATAGCCACATCCACTGACAGCTCGCCTTGCTCATTTTCATACGCTTGAATAATCTTCCGAATAACACCTGGCTGTTCGTCTATTTCCTTCAGCATGAAATGAGGATAGGTCCCCTTCTCAATGTCACTCATATCAAGCTCCGCTACATATGGAGCGCGTGTTATTTTCGTACCTTCCAAGGTCATGATATCAATCATGTCTTGTCGAACAATGACGACTTCCTTATCATGTAGTTCTACATAGTGTTCCGTTACTTGCAGCATGGCCATCGCATCAGAGGCTACAACATTGAAGTTTTCACCTATGCCGACTAGCAACGGGCTTCTATTTTTTGCAACGAATATTGTGTTCTCCTCTTCAGCATCCAGCATAGCAATCGCATAGGAGCCATGGAGTAAAGCTAACGTATGACGGAAAGCCACCTCAGTTGTCATGCCACCTGCCACGAATTTTTCTATCAGCTGCACAATGACTTCTGTATCTGTATCAGAGTTCATTGAAACATCTTGCAAATATTGCTTTTGCAAAGAACTGTAATTCTCAATCACTCCATTGTGCACAAGGGTAAACCGATTTGATGCACTTTGATGAGGATGGGCATTTGTTTGATTGGGAACGCCGTGGGTTGCCCAACGTGTGTGTCCAATACCAGTTGATGCTAAAATAGTTGCATCGACGGCTCTACGAAGATCTGCAATACGTCCCTTTTCTTTTATAACAGTAACGCCTTGTTCAGTACGAAGCGCGATACCGGCTGAGTCATAACCACGATATTCTAATTTTTCAAGTCCCTTTAATAGTATTTCCTTTGCATCTACCATTCCAATATAACCAACAATTCCACACATGTCGTTTCCTCCGATGTTTGCAAAATTAGCAACACTTAACTACACCCCAGCTACATGAGCGAAGTGTACTTGCATATTACTTAAGATTTTTGCCTTTTTGCCTCTTTGTCTGTTTGATTACTCAAACGATTTGCTAGCAAAAATTACAACCGGGCAATTGCGATCGGGAGGCTTCCGCCGAAGACTCGATACTCCTCCACCTCGTCTGCTGAAAATAGATAGCTTCCGATTTTTTCAGCACTGGCGCTTTAACTGTTTTCCGATTTACGTTTAACGCGTATTGTTCACCCCTTTCCACGCGGTGATCACTAGGCTTTTCATTCAAAGCAACTACGAATCAACTTTATTATCTTACTGAACTTGTTATTTCTTTGTCAATAAATAACAAGAAAAAAATAGAATATGAGGTGATTTCCTCTGAATTCTCGCCACACTTATTACATTATGCTATACCAAATTGATTTGACAATAACATAGGCGTACACGGCTGTGTATTCAACATGTACCCTTGCACAGCACAAAAATACCAGCATCCATAAATTTACATTTGATGGATGCTAGTATTTTTTAAACTACTTTAAGAAGCTCTTCCTACGATTTACCCAACTGCATAAGCTCGCTTTTCACTTCAGCAATAACCGCCTCATCTATCGGATACATAAAGCTTCGATTCACACGAACGGCCGAGCCAAAATGAACTTCTTCTAAGCCTGTTGCCTTCACTAATGCAGATAACGTTTCCGGACTCATGCCATTGCCCGCCAAAATACGGACTGATGTATTACGGGACTTATCCACCAATTTTTTCAACTGTTCAGCTGCCTCTGGTGCCGGTGCTTGTCCCCCGGAAGTTAAAATCCGTTGAATCTGCGGAAAACTCGCAATGACCTCTAACGCCTCCAGCTGATCTTCGATGTCATCAAAAGCACGATGAAAAGTGACATTCATCTCCGCCGTCTCCTTCAACAAACGTGATAACGCTTCCGTATTCACTTTGTTATCCTTGTTCAATACACCAATCACTATACCAGCGGCACCTGCCTGCTTAATATAACGAATATCTGCGAGCATGACTGCGAGATCACTTTCATCATAGTGAAAAGTCCGGCTATGGGGTCGAACAATAACGTGGACTGGAATATCGACTGCTTGTACGACAGCTTCCACCAGCCCTAAGCTTGGCGTTAGCCCACCTTCTGATAAGGCTGCGCAAAGCTCCAACCGATCTGCACCACTACGCTCCGCTGCAATCGCATCCGCTACATTTGTCGCAATGATTTCTAACATCATTTCATTTTCCTCCCATAGATTAGTACTACTTTGTAAAAAATCCTACAAATAATAACTCAACACAATCAATTCGCCTCTACGCCCCATCGCTCGAACACCATTGTCAATAAACCCACATTTTGCATATAAAGCTTGTGCTGGCTTATTTCTCACATTGACAGCTAGAATAATTTCATTAATCCCTGCAAAATGTTCAGCGACAAATCCTGGTATAAGCGATAATGCTTGCTGCGCATAGCCCTTACGCTGGTGATGAAAATCGGTTGAAAAAGTTCTAATTAGTATGGCATTCTCATTCTCTGAGTAAGGCTGCACACCCTCGCATGTATGAAAAGCAAAAAATGTGACCAACTGGTCGTTTTCGAGTACTAAAATTGGGTAGTGATTATCCTCTGCCTTTGAAAATTCAATTGATTCCTTTGGTATTCCTGTAAACTGAAGCTGTTCATCCGTTAATATATATGTATCAATCTGTTTATCAAACTTTGGTTGATAAAAATGTAGTTTCATATTCCTTTTTCCTTTCAAAAGGTTTTTCATATTATTATATCAGCAATTATCCAATTAATCTTAAAATATTTTCATTACATGGCAAAAAGGACTCCATAGTTTACGGAGTCCTACACATATTACCTATTGCTTTTGATACAACGGCACTTTCCATTTGTCTGTAACCTCTTCATAACGCGTCACAGAAACCAAGTGCAACGTCAATTCCTCTGGAACTTCATCTAAATCAGCGACTGCAAGATGAATATCTGTCTTGTAACGACCGTTTTGATCTGTCTCATCCAAAATGGACCAGTTGTTAACTGTAGGATATGAATTCCCGTTAAAATCCATGTTTCAAGTCTTGAGGCAGGTACTTCTATTCCGCCTTCCATTTCGATACCCAAAACCATTTTCGGGTCACCTGTTGAATCCACCGATTATCCTCTTGCATTGTTGACCTCCTCACTCAAACGACCATGCGCACGTCTCGTTTTAGACTTTCACTCAATATAACGGGTTGAGACTTCAATTCGTTTCATTTCCTGAAAAAATAAAACATCTCACTCAACTAGATTACTCCAGTAAGTGAGATGCTTTTCGTTTTATTCTTTGCGACTATAATAGGCATTTAAATCATTGTAATATTTATTCAACGAAGAAGTAGAGACTTCAAACCACTCCGCAATTTCTTTAATGGTTAATTGAAGAGGTTCAAACAATGCATTTTCCTGACCAAAGCGAATGGCTCCAGCTGCAATGGCTACTTCTTTTCGAGCATTTGGCTGCTGCTCCACTAAATAATCTTCTATTACTTCTACTAGCTTCTCTGATTCTCGATCATTTGCTTCCAAAAATTCAGTTGCTTTGAGAAGTACACCTGCTTCAAAATTAGTAAATTCTCCTCCGTCATAGCCATCTTCACCAAGCAGCTTCCAAAATGCAATGCCATTTTCTTTTAAAAATGTAGCAACAGGCTGTTGATGCGCTTCAAACTGTTTCGTAAACCGCTCAAACACTTGTTGATGGTCTGTCGGGAAGAATAGTAAACTTGAGATTGCTAAATAATGATTAGTCTGCGCCGTTCCATCTGGCAAGATGAAGCAATAGAGATGCACCCCTACCGGCACTGGTTTTTCACTTTCACGCCTTAACTGGATTGTTTCATCCTCGAAAATACTTTTGACAGATAGATAAGCCTCGTCTACTGCAACCACTTCTCCGATGAAGGCACATGGATTATTCCATGTTTCCAATACCTGTAGTACAGATGGACGAACAATTTTCTTACGTTGCTTAGCCAAATAGCCCGTCCAAATCTCCGGTTTATGATGGAAAAAGAATTCATCCACTGCAATCGCTTCAATCATTTCTTCTATTAAATAAGTCTGTAGCGACTCTTTCCACTTGTTCGCTACTTGCAAGTAATCTCCTATGTCACGCCTTTCAGGATATTCTTCGTAAAAAGCTTGTAAAATCCTTTCTAACTCCTCCAACTGTACTTCCTCTATCGAAAATGCCGCTTTCGATTCACAGCATTTTTTATACTTCTTTCCACTGCCACACGGGCATGGCTCATTACGTCCTATCATAATAAACACGTCCTTTAATCAGTAAACCCTATATGATTATACATGATTAATAAGGGCTTAGATATATTTTTTAGTCGACTAAAACAGTCGCAATATTCATCATTTTACTTCATTAAAAAAGAATCCAAAAAAACTCTTTCTACGATGATTTATCGTAGAAAGAGTTTTCGTTAGGCGTGAATGACGAGGCTTAGTCCCTCGGTACAAATGTTTTACAATCCGTCTCCTCACTACTCATCGCCTTTTTTCCTTTTTGACTGACGACATAAATGGATTTTGCACTACATTTGTCCCCAGCACTCCAAAACTTACAGTTATTCACTTCACATAAGATTTCTTGAGCCATCGTATCACACCTCCCTTTTTGTTAGCATGAACAAATTCGAAGGAAATGATACTTTTTTCGGATTGTTATTATTACTTGCTGACGACTTCACCTTCACGTCGAAAGAAGCCAAAAATCCCTACTGTTTGTACAATATTTGTAAAGGCATTCGGATCGACTTCCTTAATAATTGTTTCCAAATCATATAATTCATAACGCGTAATCACCAGGTACAGCATGCTTTTATCTTCTTTTGAATAAGCACCTTTGGCAGGAAGTATCGTTATACCACGAACCATTTTTTGATGAATGGCCTGTTGCAATTCTTCCGCCTTGAGTGTAACAATCATAGCTGTTACTTTTTCATGACGCGTATGAATCATATCAATGACTGCCGTCGTTACATATAGTGTGAGCATCGTGTACAACGCATTTTCAGGTTCATACACAATTCCTGCCAAAACAATAATGACACCGTTAAGAAGTAAAAAATACGTTCCAATTGGTTTATCTTGTAAACGTGATAAGACCATTGCAACAATGTCCATTCCACCTGTTGAAGCACCCAGTTTTAATGATAATCCAACACCAACTCCTGCGATGACGCCTCCAAAAACGGCATTTAAAATAATATCCTCTGACACGGACAGTACAGGTAAAGCTCCCATAAAAAGAGTTGCGAAAATGACGGAAACAATACTATAGATGGTAAATCCTTTTCCAACTTTGAACCATCCTAAAATAAAGACTGGAATATTGAATAGCAACAATAAAATCCCTGTGCTAATTCGGATGCCTAGAAAATCTTCCAACACACTAGACGTCAGCTGCGCAGCACCCGCAAAGCCACTCGCATAAACATTTGCATTGATTAAAAAGAAATTAAGTGAGATGGCCACTAATAGTGAACCGAAAATAACGACAATAATCCGTTTTGCCTCTATAAAAAACATAAGTACCCCCTGTTCGTATGAATAAAACAACGCTTTCGATGAACTAGACAATGTTTCGAATAAACTAGGTTACGCTTCAGTTGAACTAAATAATGCTTCAGCTACACTAGACAACATTTCGAATAACAAAACAACGCTTGACCAACACCAAGTAACGTTACAAGCTTCCATCCCAACATTCAAACTATTCGCTATTTTCATTATAGCAATACTCTGCAAAATAAAGAAGATATCTTTCCCGTTAGTCCATCATTCGGGAAAGTATCTTCTCATTTTTCATGCCATTTTCAACAAAGCCTGTTCCCCGGTCATTCCTACATGAATGCCTAGTCGCTCTGCTTCCAGTGTAATCGACTCCAGTGGGGCTTGCAGTAATTGCTCAATCGTCTTGACGCCAACTGCGCGCCCCGCAATTATTTTCCGATCCTGTAACTTCGTATTCAGTAGCCCCACATCTAACGCACCGCACATAATATATCCATTGTCATTAGATACCGTTAACAACGTCGTTTTTGGTAAATGCACTGTCACGGCCGTAAATGAATGACCTTCAATGTCAATTGTTGCCGATGTAATCATCTTACCCGCCCCTTTCCTTTCTATACATATGGAAAGGACTCGTAAGATGTTCATCTGTTACAGACGCATATCAAATAAGCGTTCTCGTTTAGCATAATCTATACCTCTAATCGTAGCAGGCTTAGACTGTTTCCCCTGATAATAATCGACTTCTGCTTTTCCAACAGCTTCTAAATATAACTCACCTAATACCTGATCGCCTTTATCATAAATCATCAGCGCCATTGATTTTTCACCGGCAATAATCGCTGCTACCTCTGTTTTGCTTTTCGCATTAGCTAATCGCCGACTAACAGACGCACGCTTTTCATTGGCCTCATCCGCTTTTCTAAGTTTTTCAGGGTCAATTGCTCGCAATTTCTCCCGTTCTTCCTCAGTAATCATTTCACCACGTGCAATTTTTTTAGCAGTCTGATCGGTCTCTAACTTTTCTAATGCTTTTTTCTTGTCCTCCAATAACCTACGCATTTGTTGAATTTCAGGAGGTAGTTCAACAGATGACTCTTTAAACAATTTATTATTAGGCTTTAACGTGCCTTCAAAAGACCTTTTCTGATGATCAATTAATCCTTTAACCATCTTCACATAAGTAGGACTTCCGTTGATTTTCATATTCTCACCCTCTCGCATATAAGATTGCATTGATACTCTTATATACAATATCGGTTGAATAGGATATTTTTTCATTATAAAATTCAAAGTGTACTAAAAGTTAAGCAATAAGACTGTTACTTCAACTCATCACTTCAGCCATCTTTTCTTTTAACATTTTCTTCATTTCTTTCGCAGCTGACACTTTTTCACGTAAATCTGGCGAAATTTTAATTTTGTAGTGACCCTCTGCAATATTTCGCTTCAATTCATCGACTGTTTCACATTTTTCTTGGAATTGATTGACAATACAGCCATATTGAATACTTTGATGTGTATCGCTACCGCCTACCACTGGAAGCCCCAATGCTTTTGCAAACGCAAATACCTTTTCAGAATTAACTTCGACACCTTGCTCATATAAATCTTTGCCATTCAAATCAAAAGCGTCCAGTTGAGACAACAAGTTGCTATCAATGTGATGGAGTGGCGTTGTCTCACGGAAAGGATGTGCACCAATTTTCAATAAATTATAATGTGATGCTTCCTCCAAAAGTAATGTAAAAGGAATAAATCGACCTTTCACTGTATAAGGCATAAGCTTTTCACGAAGAGCAAGAATATCTTCTCGCCGTCCAATCATTAAAATATGACCTGTTTCCTGAATGTCTACTTCCATTCCTGGAAAAACCTTAATCCCTTTAACGTCATAATAATTATTAGCATATGGAAATTCTTTATCTAACGTATCGTAGACATCGTGAAAACGGTGTGTATTGAAATGTTCAGTCAACGCAAACCCATCCAAACCATTTTCTTTAGCCTTGTCTACCATTTCCATAAAATACTCAAGAGAAAACTCAACCTTTTTCGATAGTTTACCATGTGTGTGCAAATCAATTTCCATCCTTTATACCCCTCACATTTATTAAATTTGGATAACTGAACCGAGCCAAAAAACGGCCACTACATAAAATACAGAGACTAACAAAAAACAATAGTCATTCACTCTAAAAGATAAATAACCTATTTTCATTTTTTTAACCTTTGGATCAGTTGCTGCATAGCTAAATCCTTTTGTTTCCAACGCTTCAACCATCGTTCTCGACCTCTTAGCCCCATTCAAAAGTAATGGATAAAAAGAGATGACTAGTATTTTCATGAAGTAAATAATGGAACGCCAGTACAAAAAACCATTAGAAGTCGGAGCTTTTCCACGTAACCGATACGATAAGAAAATTTGGTGAAATTCCTCCATCAGCGTCGGCAAAATTCGATAACCAAATGCAATACTAAATGATACTTGCGCTGGTACTCCCATACTGAGCAATGCATCGCTAAACCGCTCTGGATCCATACTCGAAAATACAGTTATACTAGCCAAAGAGATGACTGCCAGTTTCACCGTCAGCCAAAACATCGGTAAAACCGACTCTAGCCCACCACCAAAAAACAAGGACACGATAAATAAAAATGCGATTTCACCTAGTAACCCTGTACATAAAACGAGCAAGATTAACGGACTTGTTCGTGCCATGAATGTTGTAATGATCATGAACACAAGAAGACCAGATAATATCATTTTATTATGTATGAACCATGGGGATATCCCGAAAAATAAGTACCAATAAATCAGGGTACGTGGATCTAACTTCGCTAGGAAAGTATCCCCATTGCCATAAGCAGTTCGAAGCAACTCTTCTTTCACATATTCGATAGAAAACTTTTCACGCATATTCCATGACTCGTTCAAGATTTGTCCCCTCCCGGTTCCACGTTGTGATAAACTCCCTAACCGTATAACAAGGGAACTCCATCATTAATTCTTGACTCAATTGTAAAATTTGAGGGGCTATCAATCCCGCTTGTTCCATTAAAGCGGAGTTGCCAAACACGATGTGTTTATCTGCATCACATACAATCTCCCCTTGGTTCATCACGATGACCCGATTTGCCCACTCAGAAACGAGTTGCATATCATGAGTAGCTACGATAACCATTTTCACATGCTTGCGTAATTTAGCTAACATATGAACCATATGCTTTTTAGTCGCAATATCTAAATTAGCTGTCGGTTCATCAAGCAAAATGATAGATGGATTCATCGCGGCACCAATTGCTAACGACGCTCGTCTTTGCTGACCGCCACTTAACAGCCGACCATCCTGATGCTGTATGTCAACCAATGAAAAATCCTCTAGCAGTTTTTCGACGAGAACCTCGTAGTCCGGAACCTTTCTTGCTCTCAAATAGTATTCAATATCTTTACGCACTGAATCATCAATAAACATTTCTTCAGGTTTTTGATAGACATAGGATACAAAATCGCTTAGTTTTTCAGGTGTTACTTTTCTCGTATTTAGCCCTTCGACGAGCACATCCCCCTTATTTGGCCTAATAATACCTGTAATCAATTTGATGAATGATGATTTCCCGGCACCATTATTACCAACTAGTGCAATCAAATCGCCTTCATACAGGGAAACGTTAATATCAGTTAAGGCTGGCTTCAATGTCTTTTTGAGCGTTCGATACTGAAGTGACACATCCTGGAACTGAATAATCGGCTGTTCAGCCTGTCTTAATCTAATCACTTCATGTAGATAATCTTGCTTACTCACCTTCCCCTGCTCCAAAGCCGCGGGAGTAAAGTAAGTAACTGCCTCATCTAATGTAGTAGGATAAAGACCAGCTTCATCCGTACCTATCCCAAGAGTATGTGCGACTTGCGTAACTTGCGGCGGATAGATTTGACGCTTCATTAGCTCCTCTACTTGAGATAATGCCTCCTTCGTCGTCTTTTTCCACAGAAGCTTCCCCTGGTCCATTAAAATGACTTCTCGACAATAATGTGCGATAAACTCCGTATGATGCTCAATCACAACAATTGTCATTCCATATTCGACATTCATTTTCCTTAAAATATCATAAATTTGTTGCGCATGCTGCGGATCCAGCTGAGCAATCGGTTCGTCAATAATTAACATTTTAGGCTTCATGGCCAATGCCCCCGCTAAAGCGAGCAAATGCTTTTGACCACCACTCAATTGCCAAATAAATTCATGGCGGAGGCCTTCCAGTCCCGTTACTTGAAGTGCCCATTCCCCACGTTCTCGGTAGTCTTCTAAACCATAATTCAACGGCGTGAAGCACACATCATCTATTACCGTGGGACGTAACAGCTGATTGTCAAAATCCTGATAGACATAACCGATATGCTTAGATAATTGAGCAACCGTGTGATCTGCCGCAAGTAAATCATTGACAATCACTTTACCTTCAAAATCCCCAACATAAAACTGTGGAATCAAACCATTAAATGTTTTACACAGTGTCGATTTCCCTGAACCATTGCCGCCAATAATCGCTGTAAATTCGCCTTCATGAATGGTTACTGTCACGTCTTTCAATACAGCCATATCAGCACCAGGATAGGTAAACGTAACATTTTCCAATTCGATGAGTGGTTTATTCCCCATTATCAACACCCCACTTACGTTGTTTCGTTTTCGCACTTTTTACCATACTCCAAATCGTGAGGAGTACAATAAACGCTGCAATGCCAATGACAACCCATATAAAAGAATCTCCAAATAACGCTAGAAAATCAGGTTCCCATTCACCAATATTTAAATCTGTTTCAGACATGAATTCGGCGATAACCGCAATTGCTGACAGAATGACGGCTACAACAATCAACTTTGGCGTAATAATTTCGCCCAAGGAGTGTTGAACTTTGGTACTTCTTGGCTTCATACCTAGAAGTGGTTCAATTTTGCCGTACAATCTTGGCACAAGATACAATGTTGGTAACAGCGCAAATAATATTCCCGAGAATAATAGATCATTTAACAATGCAATTCCTTCAATAAGAATGATACTTTCTGCCAAACCTTGTACGGCTTCAAATTCTTCAACTCCCACCCACACTTTACCAATGTCTACCATCATCCCTAGTAAGTGATGAACAAGGAGCCCAGACATAACAGCAACACTTACTTGCATGCGATTCAATGGATTTCTAACCAATATCCCCGCAATGTACATGCCAAGTGAAAATGTGATGAATTTTTCAATTTCTCCAATTCCACCAAACTGACCAAGCATCAACTCGCCAAAAATAATTTCCCCCAATGCGGCACCAACCGCTGCATATAGTGGATGAAACAAAATACATAAGGTTAATGGAATAAATGCAAAATACTCAACCGATAATTCGATGAATCCAAGTTGCACACTTGGTATTAGCTCGGTAAACATGTTAGATAGACCGTACAAAGACATGGATAAAATAAAGATCATCATTTTTTGTGACTGTGTTAGTTCAGGCTTTAATTTTTTTGTCATTGTTTACTCCTCCTCTTCGCTACACCTCAAATAATAGCAGTCTATTGTAAATGTTGTATCCTAATTTTGTAAACTAATTGTAAATAATTTTTCATAATTTATTTAAAGAAAAATATTTTTCATTCGAGTGCGAATATGATAAACTACATCACAATGGGAAATAAAATAGGTTTTAGGAGTGGTAGCGATGTATCAAATTGATTGGAATATCGAGGAATTGACTCCCCATCAGAAAGTCATTGCAGATTTTGTTCAAAAAAATATGGACAGCATACTTTATATGACAGAGACGGAGATTGCCCATCAGCTCCATTTAAGCAACGCGACCGTCTCGCGTTTTTGGAAATCCATCGGCTTTGAAAACTTCAAGGCTTTTAAAAATGACTTGAAAAAACATCGAGAAATATCACCCGCAAATAAGCTTGAACAAATTATGAATCATGTTGAATCAAATGGGATTCAAACCGAAATGTTGGCGTTAAGCTCATTCCATTTACAAGAAACACTGCTTCATTTTTCAGCCGAAACTTTTCAACAAGCCATTCACGCATTGACTACTTCCGAGAGAATTTTCATTTACAGTCCTGGACCTTCAGAAGGGCTTGCTCATTTACTACAATTCAGACTATCGCGATTTGGGCTGACAATTCAGATCTTACCTAAAAGTGGGCATGAACTATTTGAAACATTGGTCCACTTCACAGAAAAAGATACAGTATTACTATTTGGTTTTGTTCAATTACATCCTGAAACGAAGGTAATTTTGAGCCATGCAAATGACATTGGCTGTAAATCGATTGTCATTACCGATCAACTGGTCTCAGACTTCAATACCACTGCTGATATTGTTTTGTATACAAGCAGAGGCGAGCTCTGGGAATTCCATTCGATGGTTGCACCCACATTCCTACTTGAGAACTTAATTATTGGAGTCGGTATGGATATGAAAGAGCAATCTATCCTCCAATTGGAAAAGTTAAATGAACTGAGAAAAAACTATAAAGATCTTCTACCTCGATAAAAAAATGCACCGCTTAGATGATTTAACTCCCCAAGTGGTGCATTTTATATGGTATTCAACTGTTACTAATACCCTCAGAACTTCGGTCTCTCTTTTTTTTCGGTGACACTAGCGCATATCTTTCCCATCTTCTACTTTTCCATCGGAAGTACATGATAATAGCACGTGTCCATTCATCAGCCGCAATGGCTAACCATACACCAACGAGTCCCATATCTAATTGGAAAACTAATAAATAACCGAGTGGTAAACTCATCGCAACCATTGAAAAAGAACCAATAATTACCGGATATTTTGCGTCACCCGCTGCACGTAAGGAATTAATGATGATAATATTAATCGTCCGTCCTGTTTCCAGTAAAATACTTAACAATAAAACGGATGCCCCTATTTTAATAATATCCTCATTATCCGTAAATAATCCCATGAGTCGATAGCGGAATATAATCACGAGCGTTACCATGGTTACTGTGAATAGTAGAGCCCATTTGATACTTGTCCAAACACTTGTATATGCTTGGTCCTGTTCGTTGCCCCCGACGAATCGTCCAACGATAATGGCTGTCCCCATGCCAATCGCTATGGCAAATAAATAGGTGAACATGGATATATTCACCGCGTACTGCCTAGCCGCTAATGATTCCGTTCCTAAATATGTCACATAATACAAGAAAACGATTTGACAGCCCTGATACATGACTTGCTCAAAGGCTGACGGAATACCTATTTGCAGTATTTTCCAAATATATTCTTTAGATAATGTAATATAATAGCGCCACTCTATACGATACTCCATCACTCGATACAGTAACCAGAAGAAGACGAGCAATGCTAGGAATCGACTTGCAACAGAAGAAATAGCCGCACCCTGTACACCTAATTCAGGAAAACCAAATTTCCCGAAAATCAACGCATAGTTCCCCACTACGTGAAAAATATTCATACCAACTGATACATACATCGTTTGTTTCGTAAAACCATGTACGCGAATAATTGCTGACAATGAATTAATAATCGCTTGTAAGAAAATCCCTCCACCTACAATGATTAAATACTTAGAAGCGTGCTCTAGCACATCCCCCTGCAAATTCATCGCTATCATCATATGCCTTGAAAATACGACGAAAATAACGCTCATAATTAGTCCGAAAGTTAAGTTTAACGTAACGGCTAATGCTGAAATTTTAGAGGCTTCAAGGTATCTTTTCGACCCTAGGTATTGTGCGACAACAATTGCCGCGCCGTTCCCGACAACCTCAAGGATAAGAATGGCCACATGCACATACTGATTCGCCGCGCCAACGCCTGAAACAGCGTCGTCAGACACGGCACTTAGCATAAATGTATCTGCGATTCCCATTAACATAAAAAGAAAAACTTCTAAAAAAATCGGCCACGTCAAATGAAATAAATTCAACTGCTTGATAGGACCTTTCATGGTTGTAGTTGTTGCCATTAAAACGCCTTCTTTTCTATTCCAATTTCCAAACTCTACATATCTTATCACAGATTTTTAACAGGAACTATATCAAATATTTATAAAATACTTTCATTTTCCTTATCAAAAAAATCAGCATCACTTCAATAATGAAGTAGCATGCTGATTCTTTACTTCCGAGTAGCCGCTCCTACCTAAACATAATACATTCCTTCTGTATACGGCAACGGAATTGGAAAAACTGTTTGTAGCTCACCCAGTAAGTCGTTCTCCTGTGGAACAAACAGCAATGTTACTAAATCTTCTGGCGTCAGTGTTATTTTCGTCCCACTGTAATGAAGGATTACATGATTGTCTTCCAACGTTTCAATTGTAAGACTTTGTGCAACTTGAATATTTTTCTCATATATATAAGGCAGCAATTGCTCCAACAATCTTGTGGCATTGACAATATGAATCGTTCCAGAATTCCTTTGATCCTCATAGGGGTGCTGGTTGAGTTCTTCACAGAACTTTTCATGCCATGGAATCGTCAGCCCAATTTCTTTCATCAAGCCCTGTGCCAATATATTCTGGAATATTTCATAGACGACTTTTGTGTCGCCGCCCCACTCCGTTACAATCGCCTGTTGCTGGGTACTACTAGCAATAGGCAGGCCCATCACTGCATAGCCTTCTATCACACCATCCCGACTGGCCACATATAACGCTTGCTTCATCTTAAATATACTCGGGAAAGCACCCGCCTCCAAAAGAACCCGCCATTCCCAAATACTGCTGTTAAACCGGACTTTCGTTGCGCGTCTGATAGAATCTATTTGGAAAATATCCTCCGATTGAGCTTGACTAATATCTCCACCATAGTCACATTTCGTTTGACTAATTGTGTAGTTGCTGACTTTACCAAAATGATAACAGTCATTCCTCATATACATGCCACGATCTCCTGATACAAATAATAAGGAAGCCGCTGCCTGATCAGTATAACGATAAATTTCTTGCAAAATTTTCGTAGATATCCCTTGTTGTCGATAATTTTCATGCGTACAAACTGACCCTATCGAAAAAACGGTTAGCGTGGCACTACCTATCTGTAGCGTAGCAGGTACTAGCCCCATAAAGCTGACAAGGGTTTCTCCATCAAAAGCACCAAATGATTGCCCTAGCTCTGTTGAAAAAACATGTGGAAATGCCTGCCCCATCGAAGTATGTTCTTGATCACGAAACGTCTGATCTGCTAATTGGATTGCTTGTTCAAATTCATCAGCCTTGAGTCGTCGGATTTCCATTACTTTTTGTCTCCCCTTTGTGCTTCTCTAGCATATTTAACAAAAGTTTCTAATGCAAATCTATCACAATCAAATTAGTCCGTCTAGAGCGAATTAAAAGTCACTTATAATGATTGATTCTTTTATTAATATGGAAACGAAAAACTTTCAGACTTCGCCCCATAGCCGCCGAACATTATCCATGCCCATTTTTGATGCTTGTTGACATTCTTCCAGCCCTTCGAATTCCACTGATATATAACCATCATAACCAGCGTCCTTAATTACTTTAACAACCTCTTTCATGTTAATGTCTCCATGACCAACAATTGTACCTCTTAGATAATTTCCAGCTGTCGTCTGAAACCAACCCGCTCCCGGATTCAGATGTGCGGGTCTATAGAGAAAATCTTTAAAATGGACAACTGAAGCATAAGCAATATTATTTTTAACAGCTGAAACTGGATCTTCATCTACACATAAGAAATTACCTATATCCAACGTGGTTTTAAAGTTTGGACGATTTACATGATTAATCAATGATTGGACACGGTCGCTTGCTTGGATATAGTAACCGTGGTTTTCAACACTCATTGTGATTCCATAATTACTTGCATAATCTGCGATTTCTCCACATGCTACTGCCAACTTCGCTACATCGGCTTCGAATTGCTGAATCGTCGTTTCTGGAATAGGACGTGAAGCAACATCATGACGCATGAATTTTACGCCTAGGCTATTTGCAATATCGACTTCTTTCTTAACGCGTTCAATTTCCGCTTGAAAGGCCTCTTCACTGTCAGTAATGAAATTGGCACCAATCGCATAATTCGAAATATCGATTCCTACTTCACTAGCTTTCTTGTGAACAGCATCTATTAAATCTGGATTTTCTTCGAAACTGAATCCAAGATTAGGGACTAATTCAATATGTTCTCCGCCTTGATCTGCCACCCACTGAACAGCCTCAACAATCGTCATTTCTTTGTTTTTTAACGCACCAAATAGACTATATGAGCTCAAACCAATTTTCATAAAAGTTCCTCCTCGTTATTTGCGTTTACCTTCCTTCTCTATACTAAAAACTAACGACCTAAATAAAGCACCTACTTGAACCAAAAGTAGGTGCTATCTCTTATGGCTTATAACTGGATTACCTTCTTCAATTCACTTGATTTATATGCCGCCAATGAGACTTCTAGTGATTTTAGTCCATCGTAGCCTGTGATGGATGGTTGTTCACCTTTTTTTACACAATTAACGAAATCAAGAACTAAACCAAAGTCCATATCATTACCAAAAAAGACATGTTCTAATGACTTACTCCCACTAGAAAACCGTCTAAAATGCTCTTTAAATGCATCCACTTTCACCGTTTGCTTCGTTCCAACTACCTCAATTGTTGCGTCCCCCCATGTCGGGTACTCAGTGAAACGTGACCAACTAGCATCATGCGAAGCAATGACACCATTCTCAAATTCAAAAGTAAGAATTCCTGCATCATCAATGTCAATATCATGAAAATAAGAGTCAACAAACGCGCTTACTTCTGTCACTTCCTCGCCTAAATACCAACGCATAATATCGAGCATATGGACAGTATGATCAAGTACAGCCCCACCACCTGACTGATTTTCATCAATAAACCAACCACTTGGGTTCTGCCCCCGATTTGTTGAACGAAATGCAACAATATCACCAAGCTCACCTTTATCAATCAGTTTCTTCAATTCTTGAATCGGTGAGCTGAATCTTACCGGATAAGCAATTTGTAAAAGTACATGGCTGTCCTCACAAACTTGAATCATTTCTTTTGCATCTTCGAGATTCGTTGCAATCGGCTTCTCACATAAGATATGTTTTTTTGCCCTTGCCGCATTCAACACCATTTCTTTATGCCGATTATTCTCACTACAAATAATGACGGCATCCATCTCTTGTGCTAAAAATTCCGCTTGATTGCTATAATGTGTTGTGTTAAATTTCTCCGCTACTTGCTGTCCTCTTTCCGCGTCATCATCAAAGATACCGACTAACTCAACGTTTGGTATCTTTTTCAAACCATCTGCATAACTAAATGCATGCATATGCGCAAAACTCATCATGCCTATTTTCATTTACCTGTACCTCCACTAATAAGCTTTTCAAAATGAGTCAATCGCCCGAGTATATTCTGGTTTACTTGATGCCCTGTAGCTAAAATGGAGTCCACCGTGAAGGCTAACGGCAATGTCGTTTTACCTCCCGGTTGGGCTGGCTTGATTTCATCACTGTCAAATTCAACGATCGTTTTGATACCACTCCACTCAAGTTCAATTCGCTCCTGCTGTTGAACCGTATATTCAATATGCGCCATCTTGCCACCGCCAAAATTCATCATCAGTATGATATAGGCTGGTGTTACCGATTGATCTGTCATTTTTACGTACACATCTTCCGGCTCACCTAATAGCCCAGCTAATACATACAAATCTTCTACAAATAGTAACTTATCTTCTGCTGATGTCACAGTACGCCTAAAGCGGAAAACGCCTTTGGCATTTTCTTCCTGACGAATGATTTCTTTTGCTTGTTGATAAAAAGAATAGTTTTCCAACTCAAAATAAATATTTGCATTTGAATGTTCCCCTTCACCCGTTACCATCATTGACGGTACAAAGACATGATGCGGCTCATTTTTTAGTGCATGCAAGTTTTCAGCTGTGGCTGCTAAAACAAAGGTTGTTTCACCATTGTCAGCTCCCGTTAATTGTTCAACCGATTCCAACACGCTAACATTTTTTACAGCCAATCGAAAATCAAGCTTTTCTAATTCTGCTAATATAACAACTGCCATTTTTACTATCCCCCCTATACGTTGCACTAAAGAACGCCGAGTGTATAAATCTTCACTTCACACTTTTTAGATATACTCCATACTTTTTCCACGTGTCAAAGTCTAGTTTTTTATAAAAGTCCACTAAGATCGTCCAATCAATAATGATCGTTTCAATATTGCGCTGTTGTAAATAAGCCATTGCCGCTTGAACAATTGCTAATCCATATCCTTGCTTTTGTTCATTCACGTCAATTCCTAATGGACCAATCCCACCTACTTCCTCGTTAAAAAGAGGGCTCCAATAGACGTTTTGTGCAATGAATGGTGATTGACTATCATTTATTCTACAAAATCCTATGATTTGATTATTCTTTTTGATGACAACAAATTCTCGTCCATTCCCATTCATCTCAAAGTACTTCATCGTTTCATAGACCCATCTTCCTGGGAAACATCTTTCCAAAAATGAAATCAGCTCTGCTTGTTCCTCTTTTTTTAAGATTGAAAATGTAACTGAATCATCAACAGGTAAGTTATACTTTTTGTCTAAATGGTTCATTAAATCATATGTGTCGACTCTTTTAACATAGCCATGCTTTTCTGCCCATTGCTGTACTGTTTGATATTGATCAGGTATGCCTGAGAAATAGTGAAAAGGATCTCCTGCCAATTGGATTTCCTCAATGCTCTGAACTTTTAAACCTGCTTCCGCAAGCTCGTATAGTGCCGTGCCAATCCCTTTTCCACGGTGGTCACTATCTACTAACAACACTTGAATCCATCCTCTTTTAGTATCCATATTAACATCGATTGTTTCTTGCCAACGCTTTGCTACTACGAACCCAATCACCCGTCCTTGATCATCTACTGCCATATAGGAGCTATCATAGGAAACGTTCACATCATCAAAACTATTTTGCTTAAACAATTCTTCACGCATTGGGAAATCAGTAGCCAATTCCTTATTCCATAAATCCACTAATTCTGATAGCCTATCACGATTCCAAGCAATCATTTTCATCTTAACCCCTCCGCTCCTATAGTAATTACTATTTTCCGAACGTTCCTTCCATCCGTTTGATTGGATCATCTATCTTATCGCTATCCCATTCGACAACTTGATTTGCTTGTAAAAGCTCCTGTTTTAACTCTCCATAATCTACATCTTGGACAGTTGTTTTATGTTTATAGGCAAGAGCTGCTGCTGTGGCTGCTGACTGACCTAGTATCATAAATATCGGCTCCATTCGAATCGAGCCATAAGCAATATGTGAGCTGGATAGACATACGGGAACAAGTAAATTGATGCATTCCTCGGACTTTGGACGAATGGAACGATATGAAATTTCATAAGGACTAATTGGCACTTGAACGTCCCCCTCATTCACACATCTGCCATCGATGACGACGCGTCGGCAGTTATGTGAATCCATATGGAATGACGCTAAACCAATTGAATCATCCACAAAGGTCTGTTGCAGGCAATTACGATCCGTCATGACATAATCGGAAATCATTCTTCTGCCTTCACGAATATACAACTGATGCGGCCAATGCCCTGTTGTTTCAAATTCGTCTTTCGGCAATCCCCAAGCAGCTACTTCCTCACGGATAGCAACAGGAACCCGGGAATCATTCGCTAAAAAGTACAACATCCCAAGATCATACGTTAGATGATCCTGAAAAATTTCCTCACGTCTAGCATAACTACCTTCCGGCCAGTCATAATTCATCCCAATATTGTCCGTCGAAAACGCACCATAATTATTCAAATCAGATTTTCCATTTGGCAGCATCGTATGGAGCTTCATGGCATCCCAAACGCCCGCCTGAATATAACGAAGTAGAAGCTGATACCGTTCTGCATCATAATGGGGCGGCTGTGGAAATGAAACACGATTCTCTGAATTCTTCGTCAAGCAAATCCGGAAATTATAGGCTTGAATCCGATGATCCCCTTGTCCCTGGTAGCCCAGTTGCCCTGGATCATCCTCCGTAATTCCCGGTAATAGGCCACTGTCCGGCTTCCCCTCCACCACATAAGGGTCAATCCACTTTTCAAATTTATGATGCGGCGCACCAAACTGGATACCATTATAAATCTCTTGATACGTTACATTTGACTCCCGCCCAACAAAATAGCTAACACCTGATTTCGCCAATAAATCACCTTCATAACTACAGTCAAGGAAAAAATCACCTTTATAGTGGCGCCCATCTTCCATGCTAATTTCGATGATTTCTCCATTTTCTTTGACAACCTCTGCTAAATGTTGGTTAAAATATACGGGAATATCATAGTCTTTCATCCATTTCTCAAACACATGGCGAGCTGCCTTTGGTTCAAATGTCCATTGCTTTTCTTTTTTGTAGTACTTCGCGATTTCTTGATAAAACTCTCTAGAAATACCTCCAACTGCATCTTCCGCACCAAGATCAGTCGCACCTAATCCACTCGCAGTCATCCCACCAATATGTTGACTGAACTCAACGATTGCAACAGTAAGACCCATTCTTGTCGCTTGAATAGCCGCCGTAATCCCAGCTGGTGTTCCCCCGTAAATAATGAGGTTTTTCTCAACGATTGCAACATTATCTATTTTTTCTGCTGGTACATAATAATGTAATTGACTAAAGTCCATCATTTAAACCTCCTATTAAAGTCCATTCATCTTTATATGTTTCAGCAGTCTTTTTAAGATAATAAAAATAAATCAACATCATTTCTTTCGTCGTAAACGCATGATAATTATCTCTCGTTTGAATCGCTAACAAGGATTCAATCTCCGGCAAATTCCATGCAGATAGCCAATCAGCTACTTCACCTAAATACGCTGGAATCATCACATGTTTCGCCGGCTCATATACTTTTTCCGGATCCACTACCCTAGCTGGAAATAGTGGCACGTTCCATTTTGTATGTTGGGAAATCAGTTTCTCTAGTTCTACCAACATGTTATGGAGTTTAACTTTATCTTCATTGAAAATTGCGAAATATTCTTCGACAACAACCTCATACTTTTCCCCCCAGGCAACTCGAGTGTAAACGTAATTATTCAAATGGTGGATCCATTTCCACGGGTAGTTAGTCATTCGCTCAAGTTGTTTTTGATGCGTTGGCACAATTAAATTTAATACGCCATTAATGCTTAATTGCTTATACTCCAGTAAATCCTGCTGAATTCTTGTGAGAAGCGGGGGGAATAACTCGGATAACATGAAGTGATCACTATAATACTCCAAAACCGTTAACGATCTCGCTTGTTTTCGAGTCTCTTCATTCCAGTCCCGCAATGCTCGATAAGCCCTCACTTGCCGTGGTTCATCTGCATCAATCCCCGATGAGTAATCCCTTCCCCAATAGGCATACAAAGCATCGACTCGATCAGACGCTTCCTTTTGATGTTCCCTTTCTAGCATGTTCCAGGACAAACCGGCATTGTAAACAATATATTCTACTTCTACTTTTAACCTTGCTCCATTAAGCGCTACCTTCAATTTTTCAGTAAATCGAATATAGGTCGGTAAAAATCCACGCGCATTTTTCTCATCAATTCCAATATCTTCAGGCCATAATGAGATTCTGGTAACTACTTTGTTCTCCAAGCAAATCGCAACAATCTTATCAATTACTTTATCCTGAAGATGTGTATTCTCAGCAAAGAATTTTAGTTTTTCATCTTGCCCTAGCATGTTAACATCTGCGTCTTTTTGTATCTCTTTAAGCAAGTAACTTAGACTATGCCCACCTAAAGTGACATGAACACCTCGTTTTTGCAAGGCTGGAGTCACATATGATTTGATGTCATCCCATAAGAAAAACGTAAAGAAATATTCATTGTGTCCATTTTTAACTCCCCAATCAATAAGGGAGTCGATATACTCCGGATCATTAATCGTTTCAAGTATATTGCCACGCCTCGCAAATAATGGCTCTCGAATCGTTAGCCCTGCTTTCACCGCGGACATCGGTTTCACAATGCTCTCTTTGTCCAACTCAATCCAGCGATAGCCAAACTGATTTCTACAATACCCATAGACACCATAAAGAATCGAACGAGGCTCATTGCCGATAATCCACACATCATTGTCTACTCTAACGAATGCAAATCCATCATCTTTTATCGTAATTAAGTTGGCTTTATTCCCCAATGCACGATAATCGTTTGCTGTAATCAGAATGATTCTATTATGATATTCATCGGATTCAATGAATACTGCTCGATTGCCAATCGTACTTTCATACCCAGCTTCTCGCATTAACCTTCTTAACTCTTCAACAGCGAACAAAGTAGTTTCGTGATTATCCCAATAAATAATGTTAGTTATGATGATCTCCACCTTTCTTACCATAAACGATAAAAGGACACCCCGCTTCCATTTGATGAAAACTAGCGCCCTTATCTTCTTTACTTACTCAACCTCATAAAACCCTTCTGGCCACTCTAATTCAAATCCATCTCTTCTCAGAGAATCTTGAAATGTTGTTAGCAATTGCCTATTTCCCCTAACTACTTTCGGTTCCGTCTCATTTTTCAGACAAAATGCAACTAGTGACCCGCATGCTTCACCTATATTCCACTCGGTTGGCTGAAGGCGATAGCAGCCATTTGTGATATGTGTTGTTCCAATATTTTTACTGCCTGCCAGTAGATTGGCGGTGTCTTTTGGGATTAGCGCACCTAATGGGATATGGAAGGGTAAAGCTGGTATATCCAGATAGGTTCTTCCCGTCATACTTGGATGCAGATCAATACTATATGAACCTATCCCAATCCGATCAATATAAAACTTCCCTGTTTTCCCTTTATTAAAATCAGGAGAAACATCTTGCTCTACGATTGTATACTCCGCTTTTATTCGCCTGGATTCTCGAATATAAGGTGCTTTTGCCACCCCGTCTTCCGTTGCAAATAAATCCTTGCGAAGTTGTAACCCTGGATACCCTTTGCCACCATCCGGCCTAGGCGCTTCCGTTTGCAACCAATAAAGAAGTGATAAGCTTAGCTGCTTTGCTTGAAAAATATTTTTCACCTTGTCAGCCTCGGGTACATCATAAATATTTCCTAAAAAATAATCATTTTGCGGCCAATTCATTAAGCTGACATCGCCGGCATTCACCGCTGTATTAAATTGTTGCCTATCAAAGATACGTCGGTATTCCCAAAGAGGAAAGCCTGTTGCTTCACGGAAAAGCGTATATTGCCTTTTCTCTTTTGTAATGGGATGTGGCGCAAAAAAACTTAAATAGTTATCTGGCCAAATAGATGGATGAAACTCTTTCCAAAAAGCGTACATTTCTGGCTCCGGAATCGTATGATTTTCTCCTGGTCGATATTCCATCCCGAGTACATATGTAAATGCTTGAATATCATTCGAGTCCGAGATTTCCCGTGCATGCGGTTCGTTCGTATCCGCTTTTGCTTCTGCACCCTTGACATAATCGATATCGGCTAATGGCAATAGATCCCCTGTTTCTGTTGCATCAATGAAGTAAGGCGCATGAACCGCTTCTTCTTGTCCTGTTCTTGTATTTTTGTACGTAACGCCAGTGACTGTTCTCCCAACCTTTTTCACTGAAGTAGCCACCGCGTTTAACTTAATCATCAGTTGACCTGTTATGACATATGGCATAAGCATTTCCTGTAGAACATGTAAACTCACTCGCGGATCATGGCAAATGCTACTGACCAATCCAGTCCCAGGATTAAACGGTGTTATATTCGTTTTCACATCCATTATTCGTAAATAAGTTTCGCGTACTTTTTGACGATACGTCCGATACCTCCGCGTTGACCCAAATTGTTCAATCCACTGATGCTCATCAGGTGGCACACCTTGCGCAGTCACTTGACCACCAATCCAGTCGGTTTCTTCCGTTAACAATACATGTAAACCACTGTCACAGGCTGACAATGCAGCTGCACAACCACCGAGTCCACCGCCGATAATAACAACATCCTTCTTCAGCATCTCCATTTATAAATAAACTTCTTTTCCTGTTTTGGCAGATTCATAAACCGCATTCAACATTTTCATCACTTGCACACCATCTGCGACAGGTGCAATCGGCTCTTTCCCTTCTAGACAACAGTCAACGAAATGGTTGATTTCATTTTGAAAGGCTCCTTCAAAGTCAAAACTAAGACTATCAATTTGTGGGGTAATGTTTAAAATCGTATTGTTTTTCTCCGTCACCATTGCTAATTCTGGCTCAATTTCAGCGCCACCTTTTTCACCAAACAATTTAACAAATAATTCATCTTTTTTAGCATGAAGTGTAAAGCTAACGTCAACATATAAAGATGCTCCATTATCAAAACGAATAAGCGCATTCGCCAAATCCTCTACATTATTGATTGTTGGATTATAATCAGCTGCTTTGTAGAAAGTTAAATTTTCAATATGACTGCGATTGCCTAGTCTTGAATACGTATTTCCGCTAACGGAAACAGGTCGTGGTTTACCCATCAAATACCAGCAGATATCAATCATATGCACACCCAAATCAATAAGTGGTCCTCCACCCGATTTCTCTTGATCACTAAACCAGCCTCCCGGATTACCGAGTCGTCGTAAGCAGGAAGCTTTAGCATAGTAAATTTCACCAAATTCATCCTGATCTATAAATCGCTTGAGCAGTTTTGTATTATCTCCATGCCGCCTGACAAAACCAACTTGCAATATCTTTCCTGATTTCTTAACTGCTACTTCGACAGCTAATGCTTGTTCGACTGTCATACTTAACGGTTTCTCAACCAACACATGCTTTCCTGCTTCTAATGCTGCAATGGCAATCTCTGCATGCGTATTGTTCCACGTACAAATGCTCACCGCATCAATTTCCTCATTCTTCAACAGTTCCGCGTAGTTGCTATACAATTTCGTGATACCATAGCGCTTACCTACTTCAGTAAGACGCTGCTCATTACTATCGCATAACGCAATGAGCTCTACTCTATCGCTTGCTACATACGGTTTAATATGAAACTCTGAAATAGAGCCTCCTCCAATAACACCCACTTTTAACATCTCCAGCACTCCTATCTAGTAGATCGTCAATAAGTAATAATCTTCGTTAATGCAGTTGACTTTTTTTGAATCAACTCATCATATGCAGCTGGCGCATCATGAAAACCAACTTCATCGGTTAAAAAAGCTTGAACATCAATGCGCTTATCATGAACTAACCGTAAATATTCTGCTACATTACGCCCTTCTGTCCAACGCACATAGCCGTATGGGTAATCGATTGCTTGTTTCTCATACACTTGGTCATATCGCCCCGGACCACCCGCACGTGAAATCAAAATTTGAGCTTCCTTTCCAAACAGTAACTCTCGAGGGAAATCAGGTTCAATATCACCGACAATCACTACCTTACCTTGAGAACGAATCCACTCTAAGCTTTGATGAGTCAATGCTGAACGCTTGCCACCTGCGCATAACAGAACTGCATCTGCCCCATGATTGTTCGTGCATTTCGCTATTTCACTTTCCATCTCCGCAAGAGTAGAAAAGGAACGAATAGTCCCTTTATCTCGAAGCATCGCTACCCGCTCTGCTTGAACATCAAAGGCCACAACGTCATATGCAGCGGCTTCGGCTATTTTTGCAATCATTTGTCCAAGCAATCCCAAGCCAACAACGACAACTGTTTCCCCAAACTCTAGCTTAGCAATCCGTAGTGCGTGAATCGCAATTGCGCCAATTCCTGCTAAGGCAGCTTCCTTCGGTTCTACACCAGCAGGAACCTTTGCACATAATGTAATAGGTACTACTAAAAATTCACAATGCCCGACATAAGGTGCTCCGTAACAAGCCACAGTATCGCCGACTTGATAATCTTCTACACCTTCCCCACACTCCATCACAATCCCCACTGCACTATAGCCTAAAGTGATTTCTCGATTGTCACTCGCTCCAATCAAACTTAGTTCAGTCCCGGGTGAAATAGCCGAATGTAACGTCTTTATTACTAGATAGGAAGGCTTAATTGTTGGCTTTATCCCTTCCGCAATATGAACTTTTTGACCTGTTGCAACAATGGATTTCATATCATCCGCTCCTCACTCACTAAACCATTTGGCTAAGTTTTCTTTGACAAATGCATCATCATGCAAATGCGGATAATCCGAATACACACGATTGATCTCTTCCAGTTGATTCGGACTTAATGTTTCCTTATCTAGCAAACACCAACGTCCTTTTAGCAGCCCTTGTCTTGCCAATACTTCATTAATCCCTGCGATACTACCTTTAAATTGGTTATTCGGATCAAAAAAAGCTGCATTCGCATCGGTTATTTCTTGCCCCAATGTTAATAATTCACTGGGAATCAAACCTGTGGAGCGGACGTCTTTTATTTGTTGAAAAAGATCCACTGTCGTCTTCGTCCATACTGACCAATGCCCTAGTAGTCCACCAACAATTTGTTTTTCCACCTTTTCGCCGTTGACAGCAATGCGATAGGTCGTTAGTAAATCACTTACAATATTGTCATCATTACCTGTATAAATCGCAATCTCTTCATTTCTTGATGAATGGCACACCGCCCGTATGACATCGAGGGTTTGATAACGATTAAAAGGTGCAATTTTTATGCCATGTATATTCGGGATATCCGCCAACTGCCGCCAAAAGTCATAGGATAACATGCGCCCGCCTACTGCCGGTTGTAAATAAAATCCGATAACAGGCATAATCTCCGCAATTTTCTTAGTTCGGGTCAACAACTCTTGCTCGGAAGCATTTTGCAAACCGCCCATACTCAACAATCCGAGGTTGTAACCAATCGATTTGATAAATTTAGCCTCTTCAATTGCTTGTTCAATCGGCCCACTAATACCACCAATTTTGATAAACGAATCAGCAACTTGTGCCCTTTCCATCTCTTCCATCGCAAGGATTAAGACTTTTTCAAATAAATTAAACTGCGGATCACGAATTTCAAATTGAGTCGTATGAACGCCAACCGCAATTCCACATGCCCCTGCATCTATATAATAACGAGTAAGTGCACGCTGACCGACCTCATCCAATTGACGATTTTCTGTCAACGCAAGTGGATGCGCTGGAATGACCGCTCCTTCGTGTAATTGTTTTTTCACAGTAGGATTCAACATTTAAAATGCTCCTTTGCGCTCTTGAAAATGAGTCGGTTTATTATACGTTTCACCATCATTGGCTAGCCACTCTGCCGTCATATCAATCATTTGTTGAAGGGTTACTCTTGGATAACCGAACAATTGATGTGCTTTGGAAGCATTGTTTAATAATGCTGTTGGCTGTTCTTCATTGATAAAATGAGGTTTCTTATCAAATCGAACCCCAAATTCCTCTGCTAACCAGCGGACTGAAATCGTTTCGGGGCCAGTGACATTTAGGATTCGGGGCGGTGTATCACAATGTAGTAATGATCGCACAGCATATTCATTCGCATCCCCTTGCCAAATTACGTTGACACTTCCCATTGTTAAATCAATGGCCTTCTCTTCTAACACATGCCGAGCGATTTCTAATAATACGCCATATCTCATGTCAATCGCATAATTCAGTCTGAATAGGAGCATAGGCGTATCATTATTACGTGAAAAGTTTGTCAGGACTCTCTCTCTTCCCAAACAAGATTGCGCATACTCTCCAATCGGACTCGGTTCTGTTTCTTCCGAGCAATTGCCATTTACTACATCCGTTAGTGGATACACATTCCCCGATGAAAATGCAACAATCCGAGAGTTTTTAAACTTATCTGCAATTCTGCCAGGTAAATAGGCATTCATCGCCCATGTAAAATGCTCGTTACCAGCGGTTCCAAATTTATTACCAGCCATAAAAATCACATTTTTCACTTTTGGCAATGATTGGAGCTGTGCATCATTTAATAAATCAACAGCAATAGTTTCAATGCCGAAACTTTCTAATTCTTGTTGTAAACTACCCGATGAAAAACGAGAAACTCCAATGACCTTTTTGTCTAAACCTGCTTGAACAATTGCTCTCTTTGTCATTTTTGCTAATGTCGGCCCCATTTTTCCACCAACACCTAAAATTAAAATATCACCCTCTAGCAATGCAAGATCATTGATCAACTCTGAAGATGGTTTCGTCATAAAGTCCTCAAGTTCTGTAAGCACATTCATTTCATCACTCCTCGTTGTTTTAATATAGAACGATTATCTGATATATCTAAACTATGATTCATTCACATTGTATGTAGACGTTTATTAAAAGACAAGTCTTATTTACGTCTTTTAATCAAGCATTTCTCTTATCTTGCTTCGACGTTATCATTCCTCATTTTTTGACAGAATTACTAGAAGAAAGTATGATAAGCAAAATAGCAGATTAAAAGACAATACTGACAAGGAGGAAACTATTTATGTCCGGAAAAAACCATTTACAAGATGATTCCGATATTAATATCGGAATTATCGGACCAAAAGAGCTTGTCGATCAAACACGGGAAACATTGAAGTCTTTTCCAAACTTTAAACCTGTTTTTCAGATTATCGAATCTAGTAGTCTAATTCCTGAAATAACAAAGGAACTTATGAATGATGTCGAAGTATTAATGTTCACGGAATATCATTCGTACAATAGCGTTAAACAAGTCCTAGATTTCACAATCCCTGTACACCATATGCCACTAATGGGCACTGGACTTTACAGATCATTATTTGTTATTAAAAGTAGATACAGCCTAAAATGCTTATCGATTGATACTGTTGAAAAAAAGTATGTTGAACAAATTTTATCTGAACTTGAAGAAGATCATTATGAACTCCTTGTCTCTAAAAATTTGTCACAAAATACGGTCATTGAAGAAATCGTACAATTCCATGTACATAATTATCAACAACATAACGCAATTGCTCTCACCGGAATTCAGGAAGTTGCTACCCAATTATCAGCTCTCCATATCCCCTATGAATGGGTCACTCCTACACAGCAAGACATGATTGTCTCGTTAGAACGAGCCCTATTGGCCACAAATACGCGAAGAAACAAAGAATCGCAAATTGTCTTCGGTTTAATCAATATCGATAATTTCAAAGGCGTAACTGTTAAATATTCTTCCGAGCATGACGTTCAATTATTAAAATTAAATATTCAACAAATGTTGCTCGATTACATTAAACTGCTGGATGGACATCTTATCAATCTAGGTGGCGAAGAATATTCATTCATTACAACCCGCGGTATTTTTGAACGGGAAACAAGAGGCTATAAATTCATCCCCTTACTTCAGGATGTGAAAAATGAACTCGGAATTACAATTAGCCTTGGTGTTGGCTTTGGACGCACCGCTGCCGAAGCCGGCTATCATGCACGACTAGCCCTCCGCCAATCAAAAGAATTAGGCGGCAATGTTTGCTATATTGTTCGGGAAGATCGAAGTGTGTTAGGTCCGGTCGATATAACGACACATAAACAATATGAACGATACAATTTGGCGATTACCGACCCACATTTATTAGACAAAGCCGAAAAAGCGGGGATGTCCGCTTCCTATATGACAAAATTAATGGCACGTGTTTCAAGGCATAAAAAAATTGAATATACTGCCCAAGAACTAGCCTCCACACTGAACGTGACTATCAGGAGCGCCAACCGAATTTTATTAAAATGGATGGATGCTGAATTGGTTGATATTGTGGGTGAAGAAAAAGTCACGCATAAAGGACGGCCTCGTCGCATTTATCGCCTTAGCTTTATCGAGGACGAGCTAAAATCATAAATACCATGCCACTGGTAAGAAAAGTACTTCTTACCAGTGTTTTTTAATATCTCAAAGATAAATAAGACCTCCAGTCCCTTGAATTTTATTATTTCATCCCAGACATTTGAATGCCTTCTGTAAAATAACGCTGGAAGAATAAGAAAATGAGAAAAGTTGGGATAAAGGACACCGCTGAACCAGCCATTTCAATGCCAAAATTCCCTTCTTTCCCAAGCATTGATGCTAACCCAAGCGTGATCGGAAACATCTTCTCTTGCGTCAAATAAATCAATGGCTGGAACAAATCATTCCAGTTCGAAATAAAGGAAAATGTGCCGACTGTTGCGACGACTGGCACCGCGAGCGGTAAAATAACCTTAAAAAATATTTGAATATCATTCGCACCATCGATATAGGCAGCTTCTTCCAGGTCGTTCGGTATACTTTGTAAAAACTGTCTCACTAAAAAGACGCCCATAATTCCCCATAACTCTGGAACGATCAATGCCCAATATGTATTGATCCAACCGAAATCAGAGAACATAATATACTTTGGGATGATTAATAGCTGTTGCGGAATCATGATAACCGCCATGAAAATCCAAAATATTGTTTCCCGTGCAATAAATTGTTTTTTTGCAAAAATATAACCTAAAACTGCACAAAATAGCATTTGAGTAGCTACTGGGATAACGGTAATAATAACCGAGTTGAGAATCCAGCGTACAAACATGCCATCTCTCATAATATAGATATAGTTTTTCATTGTCGGATCGTCAGGTATCCAAAAAAGAGGATCTAGCTGTGCAAATTGTACATCTTTAAAAGAGCCTAAAATCATGATTGCAAAGGGTAATAGAAAACAGAATCCCAAAATAAATAACGCTATATACGTGATGATTTTTTTTACCATTTGTCAGTCTCCTTTCTATATGCGACCGTCTATTAATAATGGTTGGAGTCCTTGCCCAAGTATTTCCGCTGAACAAGGGAAATCACTAAAATGATTGAAAATAAAACATAAGAAAGTACAGAAGCATAGCTTAAATTCAGGCTAGTAAATCCTTGTTCATACAAATAATAGACAATCGTTGTCGTTGCATAACTTGGCCCGCCGCCTGTTAATAAGTAGGCCGAATCGAAAATTTGAAAGGAACCGATTGTCGTCGTGATTGCTACGTAAAAGTGGATAGGCTTTAATAATGGAAATGTGATATTCCAAAATATTTTCAAAGGCGAAGCGCCATCAATACGTGCTGCCTCATACAATCCTCGATCAATCGATTGAAGTCCTGCAAAATAATAAATCATTGTTGTTCCAGCAACTTTAAAAATACTCAAACCGGCCAACACCGCGAGCGCTTGGCTAGAATTCGATAAAAATAATTGAGGTTCAATCCCTATAAAACTGAGTAGGTAATTAATTAGCCCAGCTTCTGTTCCCCTAAATAACCACCCCCAAATACCCGCAACAATAACAAAGGACGTAACAACAGGTAAGAAGAAAATCCCTTTGAAAAAGCCCGCGAATTTAACCCCCGAATTAATAATGAGCGCAAGGACGAGCCCCAAGGCCATCGTTGGCACAATATAATAGACTGAAAACATGACTGTATTCCAAATAGCCTTCCAAGCTAATTTATCAGTCAACAAATACTTCCAATGTTTGAGGCCTACAAATTCAGGGTCACCAATTACTTTCCAATCCATAAAAGTTAAATAAAAACTTAATAAAAATGGATAAACTTGAAAAATAATAAAATGAATAATAACGGGAATTAAAACAATATAAACAATGGCATTACGCTTCCATTCACGCTTCAACCTCTCCCCAAGTGGTAGTTTACTTTTTTTAGAAGTCAATGCTTTACTCAGTGTACTCACCCCTTCACTTAATTCTATACATTAGTAACAAAGAGCTTGATCGCTAAATGATCAAACTCTTTGCTTGGACTACTTCATTTATTAATTACAGCTTATGCCTTCGTTATTTCATCTTCGACTGAACAGAAGCTGCGGCTGCATCGGCCGCTTCTTGAGGTGTTTTCTTGCCTTCAAGCATTGCTTGAAGCTCAGCCTGAATTAGTGGCATAATTGTTCGTCCCTCAGGATGGATCACCCCAGGCAATGCATATTGCGTGTAACCAGCCAACTGTTCAAGATATTTTTGGTCACCAAAGATATCTTTGGCAGATTCCCGAGTTGGGATATATTGAGTGACTGTATTAAATTTCTTTTGATTTTCTGCATTTGTCATCACTTTGATGAATTCTGCAGCTGCAGCTGGATTATCCGTATTGATTGGCGCTACGAACATACCTGTAGTACCATACGTTAATTGCTCTTTGTTTTTTAGCGGTGGTGCAATGACAAAGTCAAAAAGTTCATTGTTCAATAAACGACTAACTGAAATACCTGAACCTTGAACAGCTAACATCTTTCCACTGTCCCAAATCGCATCATGCTCCATTGCCGTAATTGAATCTGCTGGAATCCAGCCTTCATCATACATTTTCTTAATAAATGTAAATGCTTCTACGCCTGCTTCGTTATTGATCAACACTTCGTTACTATCCGTTACAACATTTCCGCCAGCTTGCCATAGGAATGGATACAATGTTCCGTTCATAGAGCCTCCACCTTGGAAACTTGTTGCATAATAGCCTTTGTCTTTCGCTTTTTGAGCCCATTGCTCAAACTCGGCCCACGTTGCTGGTAATTTTTCTGGGTCTTCACCAATTGCTTTAATAACATCAACATTATAAATATATGTGTACGCTTCTTGTAAAATCGGCAGTCCGTATAACTCATTCTTCCAAGTAGTAGACACCAATGCTGTATCGACGAAGTCATCAATGTCAAAGCCTTCTAAATAAGGATCTAGCGCTAATAGCATCCCTGCGTCCGCATACTGTGGCATTTGGTCAGGAATCACATAGAACACATCCGGACCATTGTTCGCAGCTAGTGCTGTCAGTACTTTTTGATCACGGTTTGCCCATGGAATTTGTTCAAAGTTTACTTTTACTCCCTTTTGGTCTTCATAAGAAGCAATAATTTCTTTCCACATAGCCCCTTCTATTTCCTGGTCACCTGTGAAAGGATGTGCCCAAACAGTAATTTCCCCAGACAAGCTTTCTTCTTTCGCAACATCCTCTTGACCTTGTTCTTCTACCTCGCCTGTTTCTACCGGCTCAGTCGCCCCATCGTCCTTTGTCCCTGTATCGTCTGCACTACACCCTACAATCAAAGCCCCAAGCAAAACGAGTACTAGAAAAAACCAAAACTTTTTCATCAACATAACCCCTCTCTACTGTTATGAATATGACTACTTTCAATCTGTTGAACTAGTATTATATGACTTGCACCTCCCTAACTATTCGGCAACTTTGTTGTTTTGATTTTTCACACTATGTTTTTAAACATTGGTACCGCCCCATTGAAAGCGCTATCACTTATAACAATCTCCACTTCAAATGACAGCTTACTCAATACATAAAAACTACTGAATTATCGAATTACTTGTTTTCAGAGTACATTATTCTTTATCAAGAGACAAGTCTCTAAAGCGTCTTTAATTAGAGACTAGCTATCATTCATTTGGTAAACACCTTCCTTTTCCGCAAATTATGTAGTTGCAATTTCAGTCATTTTCAATATATAGTTAATTTTGAGAGGTGAGAGATTTGGTTGGTTAGGAGAAGTTTAATAGAATAGCTTATAAAATGATTGAATTGGCTTATATCAATGTGCTCTGGATACTATTTTCGAGCATTGGATTGATTATATTCGGTATCTTTCCAGCAACAGCGGCTATGTTTTCAGTTGTTGGTAAATTGATTAAAAACGAAGAAAGCATTAAAATATTTCCTGCTTATTGGACATCATTTCGCTCTTACTTTTTACAAGCAAATGGTTTCGGATTGATTTTTTTACTTATTGCCTACTTCTTTTATTTTGATTTTTATTTCTTGCAATTGAATAGTGGAAAATTAGTGTTTCTATACCCTGTCTTAATTTTTATACTGATTTCAGGTATTGCCACATTGTTATTTTTCTTTCCTGTCTATACACATTTCGACTTGAAGTTCTTTCAGTATTTCAAACAGTCCTTTTTCATCGCTATTACATCACCCCTCGAAGTGATTGCTATTGGCGCTGTAGCTGGAATCATCTTCCTCATTACAACCATCCTTCCTGGGATTATTCCACTATTCACCGGAAGCGTCTTTGCATATGCGGCGACCTACATTAGTTTCAGGGCATTTGCACGGATCAAGAGACGGCAAAGCATATGACCATACACAAAAAATAACCTCATTGTCTGTACTTTAAACAGTACAGACAATGAGGCTATTTACATATAGCAGATTTCTTCACATAAACCACGGCATGCATAATCTGAAAAAATATAGTAAAATAAATGTTTGTGGACTTGCGCTCTACTTTGCGTCTATAGATTCCTTTCTGAAACTGAGGTGAAAGAACATGAACTCCATATGGGGCAAACGTTTGAAAGAGTATTACAGTGAAATCATTCGTTATTTTTCAATCATTACGATGAGTGTTGTCTATTCACTTATAATATTCGGAGCTGTTTTTCTTTATTATTATATAAAATTTCTTCAATGGATACCTGTGTCTTTTCCAACTGAACTCATCGCAGCACTTGTTATTGCTTTATTTTTCCTAACAACAGGGATTCGAACATTTTTGAAACAAGCGGACGTCATCTTTTTAATGCCCGCTGAGGCGAGATTATCTCCCTATTTCAGAAAATCAATGATCTATAGTGCAAGTATTCACGCCATGCAGTTGGGACCTTTACTAATGATTACCAGTCCAATGTTTCACTTGAATACGACTGTAATGATTATTTCCTTGGGCTTAATCATCTTAAATATTCGCCTTATATGGGTCGAGCAATGGCTAGCCACCCCATTACAATTGGTCATTCATAAAGTGATTCGCTTTTTATTATTCAGCACCATTCTCTATTTGCTATTTGTCGGTAGTTGGCTAATTGCAGGAAGTCTATTAATGATTACTCTCGTGCTTTGGTTTTATGTAATAAATGATAAAACAACAGGAGTCAATTGGGATTTTCTAATACATCGCGAGGAAAAGGTTTTAGAAAAGATATACAAATTTATTCACCTATATATTGATGTTCCCCAACTTACATATGCATTCAAACCCCGTATGTTGTTGAGCTGGATTATCAAAAGAGTTATTTTTTATCAACAAGCTTCTGCTTACACATACTTATTTGCCCATTTATTTGTTCGGTACAATGAATTTTATTATTTATATATACGACTCACTATCATCGGTTGTACGATTATCTATTTCGTGCCTACTTACGGCTGGCTAATCATTTTTCCAATACTATTTTTCACTTACTATCAGCTATTGCCTTTACAGCATTCACTCAACGACCATTCTCATACATATCCGATTTCCACGACCATGAAGAATAAATCTTTCAAAAAATTTCTATTAAGCCTGTTGATTTTGCAATCGGTGTTGCTGACAGTAGCTCTATTTGCCCATCATATCGTGTAAAATTTGTTTCCAAAATATATCGCAAACTTCATGTATAATGTAATCATACGAACTATGCTTATGAGTTAGGATGTGATTCCTTGAACAACAACGAACAGGAAGAAATAGACGATGATGAGCTACAAGACCTTGTGCTAGAGGCGCAACGGCAGGCGCTTGCCAATGCTGACCAAGAACAGCACAAGCCCAAACACCCTTTTCCTAAATGGCTGTTCTGGCTCATTGCAAGTATGTTAACCTTTAATACTTTTGCAGTGATTTTTGAAGTCTATTCAATTCCAGCGATTGAATTCGTAAAGACCTCTGCGAGATTATCAGCACAAGACGATATTGCCGCCTATAAAAAATCCGTCGTCGTCATTACAACCGCTGATAGTAAAGGCACGGGATTCGCCATTTCTAGTGACGGAACCCTTTTAACAAATAATCATGTTATCGAAGGAAATAGCAAGGTAACAGTCTCCTTCCCAGGTAAAGGGTTGTTTACTGCCAATGTTATCGATACATACCCATCTATTGACCTCGCTGTATTGCAAATAGATGGAGAAGACTTGCCCTATTTGGAACTCGCCGACCAGGCAACATTTACAGACGACGAGCCCGTCTATTTTATCGGTAATCCGTTAAAATTCACAAGCATTGCCAATGAGGGAACCGTTATTGATTATCTTCAGTTAAGCGATTGGGATGAACCTGTCGTGATGATGAAAGCACCCGTTTATCGTGGCAATAGTGGAAGTCCTGTCTTGAATCATGATGGCCAAGTGATCGGGGTTGTATTTGCTACATTAGATCATGAAACGTATGGCAAGGTTGGACTTTTTGTACCGATTGATGCTTATTATCAAAAACAAGCAGATGAATAAGTAGACAAGAGACTACTCACGATGAGCAGTCTCTTGTCTACTTTCACAACTCACTTATTATCCTGTTTCATTTCTACACTAATATTTTGCCGCCCTATCTTACGTCCCATCGGAACAACAATCAGGATACTACTAACCAACATTGACAATCCTACAGACAAAATCAGCCAACCATTCACTGCATAACCACCCATATCAATCAATGAAATAACAAACGATAACAGCAAGCCGCATACTCCGCCAAACAGCAACCCAATGAGCACATACAATACAACTTGTGTAACCATGATTTGTACAATCCCCCAAGGCCTAACGCCAATCGTTCGTAACACTGCGAACTCTTTGCGTTTTGAATAGAGAGTATTCATAAGTGTATTGCCTACTCCTACCATAACCGCAAGCACAAGTGCTAGTAAGACCACTATGAAAATAGACCAACGCTGCACAAACATTTCCTTCGCTTCTTCAGATGCCTTTGCATGTGTATGAATTTGCAACGCAGGATACTGACTTTTATACTGTTCAAGCACTGAAATCGTTGTCTCTTCATTTTCCGCTTGGACATACAATCTATCAAACGGAATAAATTCAGGATATAGCCCCTGTACTTGCCAATCAAAGACAACATCTGCCTGAAAAGTTGTGTCGGCAATTTGCCCAACGACAATCGTTGCCGTATAGTCCATTCTTTGCTTGTCAAACAAGTACATCCCTATGTCAAAAGTATCTCCAATCGCTACACGATGATCTTTCGCAAACTGTGGTGAAATAATCACCGTTTGCTCTGTAAACTCCCTGATTGTAGGCACTAAACCCATGCGTTCCAAACCTTTCACATTTGCCAACACATAATCATAGACAATTGGTTGCCCCCGAAACAACAATTCAGTACCATAAAGATGACTCACTGCACTTACCTCGACAGCCGGAAGCGCCGCCCGTATTTCCTCACTCAATCTTACACCATCGATCTCCGACTCATAGATTCGGCTTTTCACTACAATTGACGTAGAAAATTGGCTATCGATATACTTCACATTATTGTGCTGAATTGTCGTCATGAGAACAGATCCAACAACCGTAATCATCATTAACACACTAATTGACAGCATGACAAAAGTATTCTGTCTAACTTGTGGAATAAAATTTTGTACAGCTATATACGCTTCTGTCCCACATACCCTTTTTATGAACGGGAGTATGAATCTAATAACCGGCACAATGTAGACAGGAAATAGCGTAAAAAGCGAAGCGAGCAACAGTAGCGCGCCTAGTAAGATCGGCAACGCCTGTACATCTTCATTCACACCGTACATCCCCAGCAATAAGATGCAAATGGCCACAAACAGTAAGAGCTTGCCTATTTTCCGATGACCCGCTCGATGACCAAAATCAATTTTTTCATTCGCTTGCATCATCATAAGTGGTAACATTTTGGTTGATTTATACACAGGGATACTTAGAAAAAGTTGAACGATAATTGCACTCATTACAACAACTATCAAGGCGACTCCTACATTAAATGTCGCCACCTTATGTTCAAATGAAAGTAACCTTTCCAATAAAGGCTGGACAAACTGATGAGCTAACATGGCAAGGAACAAACCACAAGTCGTTCCTAGTATATTAATCAGAGCACTTTGCACCCAGACGATTTTAGCAATTTGCTTCGTTTTCGCTCCCATTGCTCGCATAATCGCAAGTTGATTTCTATTTTTATACATGAATAACTCAAAATTCGATAAGACCATCAACGATGTCACAAGCAAAACAAGCACTGACATGACAACTATAAATAAAGCTAATGAATTCATATTCTGTTCCACGAATTCCTCTTGTTCCATTACATCGACACGTAAATTCCCATGAAACTCTTTCAAATCAACCGCCATTGCCAAGACATCTACATCTTTTTTAGCTTTGATCATCAAGGCAGTCGTTTCAAATTTACTAAAATGGTTTCCATGATTTTTGAATGATTTTGCCGTATCTAGCACGAAAATCAAAATATCTGGTGCCATTGCTGTCCCTTTTGCATTCGTAATGATCTCAATAATAGAAAACGTTCTATTTTCAATGACGATTGGATCTCCAACAGTTACTTGTAATGCTTCTGCTAATGCTGCTGTCATAATGACCGAGTTATCTTCCAACTTTGCTGTTGTTTTATATCTACTTTGTGCGAGTGGGTCGTTTTCAATGCCCACCGTATAGACTTCACCTACAAGTTTCTCAACAAAAGCCTGTGTCACCAACACTTCCGTAATTGCATCTGTCCCCGGATGATTTGCGGCCAACTCATATAATAACTGTTCATTTTGAATTGGTTGATTATCATCATAAACAACAGCCACATCAAATTCACCGTATAACGCCTTCATTTCCTCTTGTAGTGTTTGTTTGGCATTCGTCGAAAAAACCGCCAATGTAATGACAAGTGACACAGCAATGGCAATACTCGCAACAGAAGTGAAAACAATAAATGGATGTGTCTGAAATAAACGCAGAGCTATGCGATTTAATGATTTCATATGGATTGTCCTGTTAAAATCTGTTGGAAGATATGCATAATAGCATCCATATCATCTATCCCCGAACAACTATATTCATTTACAATTTCACCATCATGAAAAAATAGCACACGGTCTGCATAAGTTGCCACAATTGGATCATGCGTCACCATCAACATACTTTGGTTAAACTTGTTTTTCATTCCCGTCAAGACACGCAAAATATCCTTTGAGGTGTTTGTATCTAAATTTCCGGTCAATTCATCCGCCAGAACAAGCGGAGGCTGTGTAATCAGTGCACGACCAATCGCAACTCGTTGTTGCTGTCCACCAGAAAGTTGAATCGGGCGATGATGCTTCCAATCCTCCAAGCCCATTAAGTACAGCATTTCTCCTACCTTCCGTGTAATCGTCGCTTGAGATTGTTCTTTTAATAACAGCGGAAGTGCGATATTCTCTTCTATCGTCAAATCTTTCAATAAATTATATGACTGAAAAATGAAGCCAATCATATCACGACGATAATCTGTCGCTCGCGGTTCTTTAAACATATTTTTTGAATACTGACCATTCACCGTAATCTTGCCAGTATCCGGTTCGTCTAAAGCTGCTAATACATGTAGGAGCGTGCTCTTCCCTGAGCCACTCGTTCCCATAATCGCAATAAGTTCCCCTCTTTTTAATGTGAAAGAAATATCTTTCAGCGCCTGTACTGGATTGCCTGCTATTTTATACGTTTTTGAAACATTCTCAACCGACAGCATGATTCCCATCTCTTCTCCTCCAACTCGCAGAGCATTTCATTAGCTTAAGCATACTGCGTAGAAAAAGAGCCATCCATAGATTGGACGAACAAAAAGCACCCCTATCTTACGTTTCTGTCACAATCTACTCCAAATGATTGAAATAGGTGTATGCTATAATTGGACTGATAGTCAATCATTTACACCTTTATAGAGTAGGAAGTGAAGTAGATGTTCTCTATTTTAATTGTTGAAGACGAAACGAAAATCAGTGCAATTGTTGCTAGTCGTTTACAAACCTGGGGCTATGTGACGCACATCATCGAGGACTTTCAAAAAGTAGAAGAAGCATTTCTAACAATCGAGCCCCATCTCGTCATTTTGGATATTAACCTCCCTTATTTTAACGGATTTTATTGGTGCGAACGGATACGTAAACATTCCAATGTCCCTGTCCTTTTCCTATCTTCACGAACAGCAGAAATGGATATGATGATGGCTTTAAATATCGGCGGAGATGACTTTATTCAGAAACCTTTTTCTATGGAAATGCTTGTGACCAAAATACATACACTCCTTAGGAGATCATATACCTATCACACGGTCGAAATGGATATCATTCAACACCGTGACATCGCACTACATATTAAAAAAATGATGGTTTATATTGAAGATAAAGAAATCGAACTGACAAGAAATGAATTGAAGATTCTCTGTGTACTCTTTACCCATAAAAATCAAATTGTTCAGCGTGATCAAATCATACGCGCATTATGGGAAGACGAAAACTTCATTGATGACAATACATTAACCGTTAATATCAATCGCTTACGGCGAAAATTGAGTGATTATGGCATTGAGGATTACATACAAACGAAAAAAGGACAGGGGTATATACTTGTATGAACATATCATTCACCCATTTTTTACGATTTCAGCGACGGACGATTGCAATGTATCTATTCATCATGACGTTTATAACCATCATGCTCTATGTAGAACCAACGATGTCGATTCACCTACAAAATATTATATATATCCATCTCATCACTTTTTCCATTTTCTCTTTCTATATGGCCATTGAATTTTTCAATATCAAAAAGTCTTTTTCTTACTTAGAACAACAGTGGAAAGATGGTCAACGTATCCATGAAAATGTAAACCCTTCAAAAACGTATGAGCAATATTTGTATAGCCAATTCTTACAATCGGTTCATAACAATCACCAAGAAAAAATACTAACCATTTTACAAGAGAAAAAAGAAACGTTGGATTTTATGACTTCCTGGTTTCATGAAATAAAAACACCCATCGCAATTAGCAAATTGATTGTTGAAACAAACCCTAAAAGCCCAGATCTCATAAGCATAGACGATGAAATTTCGACAATTGATGACTATGTTGAACAAGCCTTATACTTTGTTCGAACTGATGATTTTAACCATGATTATTTCATTTCTCAAACAGCATTGGACCACATCGTGCGGTCAGTTATTAAACAACAGGCTAAGCTGTTTATTAAAAAGAACATAAAGGTAGACTTTCAAGTAGAGTCAACTGACATTTTGACAGACAAAAAATGGTTTGAATATGTTCTCTCCCAAATTCTTTCAAATTCATTAAAGTATACGGAAGATGGGGGAACAATTCGTCTACTATCAGAAGAAGATTCGAAGGAAGTTAGGTTAATTATTTCAGATAACGGGATTGGTATTTCTCCATCGGATCTATCGAGGATCTTCGACAAAGGCTTCACGGGGACAAGCGGAAGAATTCATAAAAAATCAACAGGAATCGGCCTATATTTAGCACAAAAACTAGCCAATAAACTTGGACATACGCTTTCTGTCACTTCAAAAGAAAATGACTATACTACATTTACTATTCATTTCCCAAAAGGATTAGATTATTATTCTATCCTGTAGAATCAAAAAGTGAGGCAAGCACTATTTCATGCCGCCTCACTTTTCATTAATTCACTAATTTATTCCCAGAAATAACTGTCATCTTATAATAACAGCCATACAAAGCCGAATAGCCTGCTGTACTTATAAAAATAGGTGTTATCATATTCAAATCCATCACTTTTGATATTGACATCAACATCATAAAGCAATGTGAAATTCCCACTAGAAGTGGCAAAAGAAACATAATCATGTATTGTCTTGCGATAACCTGCTGTACTTTTCGTCTACTCATACCAACATTTCTCAACGTCAAATACCGTTGTCGATCTCCCTCCGCCTCCGTTAGCATTTTGAAATAAATGATACTCCCCGTGGCAGAAAGAAAAACTAGCCCTAAAAATCCAAATGTGAAAATAATCATTCCATAAATCGATTGAGCTTCCTGGTAACTCTCTGAAAAACTATAGAAAACAGTGCCTGATGGCTCAAGCTCAATCAGATTTATTTGATTACTTGGCAACTTGGTCTCAAAAAGTACTTTTAATTGTTCTGTTAACGCAGCAGACTGCTTTTCATTGCCCACTTTAAATACATGGGAAGTGATAGGACTATACTCGCTTTGCAGCTTTCGATAGATTGTATCGTTGACAATGAGCACAGACGGCTGGACACTATAATTAAATATGGATTCAATGTTGTTTTGTACAATACTTAGAAGAACGTCTTCATTGGATAACAAGAGCGCTAGTGAATGACCAACATTCTCGTCTTTTTTTTGCGAACCAATGAAATTCTTGCCCACTATAGCCGTTTCATTTTCATTCAATTTGGGTATTGGAGTCCCCCTTAACTGATTCGAAAGTCGATTATAGACCGTCTCAGATAGCACGGCAAACTGTTCATTATAATAGTTAAACCCAGCTGGAATTCTTTCCAAAGCAATCGCATGACCATCCACCATTATATAATCAAATATTTCGTCAAATAACAGCGGATATTCCTGATTATGTCGAATAAGTGCTGTCATTTGATGATCCAGTTCTTCTGAAATGACGTCATACTGATAGCTAAATGGCACATGTTCTTCCATTGTATGCAAAGTATTATAGTAAACGGTATAAGCAAAGCCAAATGCTACGAGTGTCATTCCATTCAGTAAAGAAATGATTGTTAGCATGATGGCATTACTTTTTAAGCGACTGATAATTTGTGTAAGTGTTAATAAATTACGCCATTTATAATAAATCAATTTGTTATTTTGTAAGATTTGAACAAAAAAACCACTAAGTGAATGAAAAAAGAAATAGGTTCCCACAATCATAAGAACAATCATCAGAAATAAATTACGACCAAAATGATCATGCCAACTTGGTGAATCCACGGCCGTTAACAGCATCCAATAGCTCATCCCTATAAAACAGAAAGAAAGCAACGCGGTGACAATAGATGGTTTCCGACTGCTTTGCACTTTATTTTCAGCCTGGAACAAGTCAATTAATTGAAAGCGATACAAGATTGCATAGCCTTGCAGCGAAGTAACGCACGTCATCATAGCAAACACCACTACTGTTTGCACAATAGCCACATCGTTTATTGTAAATTGAATCACTATTGAATAGCCCATTAGTTTAATTAAAATCATACTGAAAAATGTAGAAAATAATTGGCCAAGACTAATTCCAAGAACAAGTGCAAGAGCGCTTAGTAAAGCATTTTCATAACATAGCATGACAGCTATTTTTTTCTTCGGCGTACCTAATAAAGCATACAGCCCTATCTCTCGCTTTCGCTTTTGAATAAAAAAAGTATTGGAATACCCAATAAAGATGACCATAAACAACAATAAAATAAAGGAGGCTACATGAAGCAATGGCTGCATTTTATCGTTTAGATTAGAAACATTTGCAATTTGTTCGTTGTATTGCAAAGAAACAAATGTAAAATAAATTAAGATGCTAAATACCATGGAGGCCATATAAATAAAATATTGGCGGAAATTATGCCTCAAGCTTTTCATGACTACATTAAATAAGGTCATGACCCCCGCCTCCTAAAGAGGACAAGGTCGTTACTAATTGATCGAAGAAATATTTTCGATCCTTATCTCCCCTAACAAGCTCTGTTACTAAGCCACCATCTTTCATGAAAACAATGCGATCACAGTAACTCGCAGCCAATGCATCATGGGTAACCATTAAAATCGTTGTTTCGTAATCTTGGTTTATTGTTTTAAAAGCCGTTAATAAGTCCAATGAGGATTTAGAATCTAAGGCCCCTGTTGGTTCATCCGCTAATACAAGACTTGGCTTACCAATAATGGCACGCGCCGTAGCTGTCCGCTGTTTTTGTCCACCAGATGTTTGATAGGGATAGTGATCTACAATCGATTGTATGCCTAAAACCGTGGCAATTTCCTCTACTTTCTCTTCCATTCCATATACAGAGTGATTAGCAAGTGCCAATGGAAGAAGAATATTTTCCTTCATCGTTAAGGAATCCAATAGATTATAATCTTGAAAAATGAATCCGAGATGTTTTCTCCTGAGTTCAGATAGGGACTCGTCATGCAGCGTCGTAATTTCCTTTCCCCTAATTTGAATACTTCCTGAAGTAGGTTTGTCAATCATTGCAATGATATTCAACAATGTTGTTTTTCCTGCTCCGGAGGGTCCCATGATCCCTACAAACTCTCCTTTTCGTACAGTCAAATCTACATTCCGTAAGACCGTAAAAAAGTTATTTTTGTTTCCATATACTTTTTGAATTCCCCTTGCTTGTAAGACAATCGTCAATTCCTATTCCTCCCAACCACCCTCAACTAATCCGAGGTCTGTTTGCTTTCGAATTAAGCATAACGTGTTGGCATACAGTCATCCATGGATAAAGCGAACAAAGAGAACAGGCTACCTTACATTTTTGTCACTCACTGTACTGCCAGATGTTCAACGAATAGCGGTTCATGCTTATTGTCGGCTAAACAGAAAAGAGACTACTCTCCAAAAGCAGTCTCTTGTCCATTCTCACAAATAATTCTCGCGCCATTCCTTCCGTTCTTTTTCATTCAACTGCGCTTCGAGCGTTTTATCCCAATGCCCCAACAGCGTATTCCAAACCCGTGCATACAGCATGTCCTCCGTCTTATTGTACAGTCGAAATTCAAGACAAGGCACAGCATCGGTTTGAACATTTGTAGCAGAGACTATTTTAGAGATGACAACTTGAGCATCTCCTTCACTAGATTCTACCTTTAGCGATTGTAACGCAGCGACTGCATCCGTTTTCGCAAGAGATTTGACTGTCCAATCGGCAAAATTCTTTTGATAACGGTATGCTTCTTGCCCTTCATCTGATGAAAACCCCTCTATATTTCCAGTCAGAAAAGCTTCATGACATGGACTATACAATGCCTGTTTAGCCCCATCTTCTGGTTCATGGGAGAATACCCCACTTTCCAGTTGCTGAATCCCCGCCTTAGTTAATGTAAAAGAGTTTCCCTTGTTTTCTAGGACACCTGTTCTCGACATTTTGTCGATTAAATCGTTGATAAACAATTGTTCAACAAGTAGAATGTCGCTTAATTCTTCTGCATCAGCAATTTCTTCTGTTTGAAAAGCCATCAGCATCATTTTCATTAAAATATCCATTTGTGTACGCTTCACCGTTTGATAAGCAATCTCTATGGAATGAACAGGTAAACCCCATGACAGAGATTCCAAGATTTTCACATTAAAATCCTGCTGCAACTCTTTTATTAACCGTTGTTTTAACTCTTCCACACAAACTCCACCCTTGTTTCAGTCATTCGATTATCTTCTATTTTACCATAAACAAAACCGCCAAAGGATTGTATATCCCGTAGCGGTTTTGCTGATTTCTTATTTAATACGTTCTTCTGTTTCACAATCAAAGAAATGGGCGTTGCTTAGGTTAAACGCTAAGTCAACTGTTTCACCTGCGACAACATTGAAACGTGCATCGACGCGTGCAACAAAATCTTGGTTATCTACTTTAGAATACATAATAATTTCTGCACCCATTAGCTCAGCAACTTCAACGCCGACTGTAATCTTCGTTTCAGGAGAAGCATCAATGAATAATGGCTCATCATGAATATCCTCTGGACGAATACCAAGAATGATATCTTTACCTACATACCCTTGCTCACGAAGCGCTTTCATTTTCCCACCTGGAACAAGTACTTTTACATCTCCCATAACGAAATGATCGCCTTCAATCTTACCATTCAGGAAGTTCATAGCTGGTGAACCGATAAATCCACCAACAAATACGTTATTTGGCTCATCGTATACTTCTTTAGGAGCCCCTACTTGCTGAATAATACCATCCTTCATAACAACAAGACGCGTTGCCATTGTCATCGCTTCCGTTTGGTCATGCGTTACATAAACTGTTGTTGTTTGTAGACGTCTGTGTAATTTTTGAATCTCTGCACGCATTTGCACACGTAGCTTAGCATCCAAGTTCGATAACGGCTCATCCATTAGGAATACTTCAGCATCCCGGACAATCGCACGTCCCAAAGCAACACGCTGACGCTGACCACCTGATAGCGCTTTCGGTTTACGCGTTAACATATCTTCTAGTCCTAAAATTTTAGCTGCATTATCTACACGTTTTTTGATTTCGTCTTTCTTCAATTTACGAAGCTTCAGACCAAACGCCATATTATCGTAAACGTTCATATGTGGATATAGTGCGTAGTTCTGGAAAACCATTGCGATGTCACGATCCTTTGGCGGCACATCGTTTACACGTTTGCCACCGATGAAAAGATCCCCGTCTGTAATTTCTTCCAAACCAGCAATCATTCGAAGTGTTGTAGATTTACCACAACCAGATGGACCTACCAATACTAGAAATTCTTTATCGCGAATTTCTAAGCTGAAATCTTTAACAGAAACAACATCCTTATCATAAACTTTTCTGATATTCTTTAATTGCAAATCTGCCATTTTCTTTTCCCCCTAAGTATGTAAGTGCTTTCAATAACTAATAACAGCATACAATATTTTCACTATTTGAGTAATGGTGAATATGCACAAAGATTTATTTCCTCTTCGTGCATATTTACAAATAGGCTTATTTTCTCGCTAAAAACGCTAAATATACGGTCATCGCTTGGTGAAATTGCCGTATATCTATGCCCGTTTTCTCAAAAAAACGATCCAGTCGGTATTGTAAACTATTGCGGTGCATATGTAACGCTTTGGACGTTTCCGATAAATTCAAATTGCATTGTACAAACGTTTCAATCATTTTTAACGTTTCTTCATCATCCTTGTATTCTTGTAAAACAGTTTGACTCATATCTGAACGAAAATCTGCATCCGTTTCATGAATTAATAAATAAGGGATTGCGTCAATATACGTCACAACCGCCTTATTTGAATAGGTAAATACATTTTTAGCCGCATCGAATAAAGAATGATAATGTTGTGCAATCCCTTCTTGTCCTTGTCGATAAGGGCCTACAAAGAAGTTAATTTTGACATATAAATCACTCATTAATACATCTATGATTTGTTCATAAGATGTACTGTCTTCAACTGTTGTTTGTTCCTCTATAATGACCCCTTCATAGCCATTGGCCCATAGAATAGGGACTGGTTTAGTAAATAGTTCCTGTATTGCACTTTTAAAGACAATAGGATCCACTTCATTTTTTTTATTGAAAAGTAGACGAAGCGATAAAGACTTGCCCATTTTAAATCAACGTTAGCACTTGATTCAGTCGAATCAATAGCTTTACTCCACTTTTTCTCCTCATCCGTAGGGATTGGAAAGTTTATGTTATAAGGTACTAAAAAAGTAGCTAATACGGATGTATCTTTTTGAGTTAACTCGTCTTCTTGAATGCCAATAATGTCATCATTCATTACAAACCATTTATATGTATGGTCTACATTGTCCTGATCTTCGGAATAAATGATTAGGGAAGGATAGATTTTACGTAGTTGATTGATCATGGAAATACCTCTTTCTTTCCAAATGAACTCTTGAAATAAATGATTATATAACAATTTTACCACATAACTTCCATTGTTTATGGATAAATGTAAAAACGCCAAAGGGGGATTTTATCCTTTAGCGTTTTTGTGATAAATTGCTTATTTAAATGCAATTGTCTTCCAATCGGTTAGTACTACTCATAAAAGACAGGAATCAACAAATAGCCTCAGTCTTTTATGAGTATGTTTCAGCCATGAAGTTAGTTTACAACCAAAACAACTGATCTATACTACCATCATTCATCTACCAACTTCTTTTAAAATCCCGACTTCTTAATATCCCCTAAATATGTCAAACTTCCTTTAGGATATCTAGTTTGAGTTGATCTATCAACAGCTATTAATCCAAATGTTTGCTCATACCCCAATTGCCATTCAAAATTATCGAGTAATGACCAGTACATATAACCAATCACATTAATACCTTCTTCTATTGATTGATGCACACCACTCAGTGCACGTTCTATAAATTCTACTCTTTCCTCATCATTGTCTGTCGATATACCATTTTCAGTAACCATCATCGGTTTATCCCAGTGTTTAGAAACAAATCGTAGAACACCCTCCAATGCCTCTGGATAATATTCATAACCCATTTTTGTTAGTCTAGCATGATCATCTGTATGAACGACACCATTCGGCCCATGTATCTTCCGTGAATAATTTTGAACACCTAAAAAATCATCATCCTGAAGATATGGTAGATAGTAAAGAAAGTCATCATACTGCTCTTTTTCCACGTATTCCTCTCCACCAGGTAGTGCCTGATGATCATAAAGCGACAACGAAATTCCAACCTTAATATTGGGATTCATTGCCTTTATGACTTGCCTTGCTTTTTCATGGCACCCCATTATAATTCGTTCACCTTCTTCGGTCCGAGGTGCTAAAAATGTCTGTACTTTCCTAGGATCAATTCCAAATACCTCACCTAGAGATCGGTAGTATTTCTCCATTTTACTTTTCATATCTACATTAAGACCGACCTGAATATCTCTATCTTTTATACTGGACTCTTTCATCGTTTTCATAATCTTAGCGATTTGTTTCCCCATATTCGCTTCGTTAATTGTGCAAATATATGGAATCAGTTCGCCTAACTTCGATACAACATATTTACTATAATGTCCAAAGTAATCAATGGTCATTTCACTTTCCCAGCCCCCCTCAGAAATCAACCATTTGGGTGATGAAAAGTGATGTAAGGTTACAATTGGTGTGATACTATTTTGATGGCAAAATTCAAGAACCTCCCTATAATGTTGAATCTCCTTTTTATCAAAATTGCCTTTTGTTGGCTCTACTCTCGCCCATTCGATAGAAAATCTGTAGGAGTTGCAGCCTACATCCACCAACAGTTGGATATCTTCTTTATACTTATGATAATGATCAACTGCATCTAACGAAGGCTCCTTGTATGAAGAACCTGTAATATGTTCCATTGCCCAAAAGTCGCTATTTACATTATTCCCTTCCACTTGATGTGCAGCTGTTGCAGCACCAATCAAAAAGTTACCTTTAAACTTTTTCATTTATACTATCCCCTTCCTGACTATTTATTTCACACGCTTTAATATCACTTTAACCAAATACATAATATTCTTTTCTAAACTTTCACGATTCATTCGACCATCTGCTTGTCCTTCAAGAATTGGTGTAACATACGTATCGTCTTGAGATCCCGGCGTTATCCAGCAATTACCCGCTTGTACAGTTGCTACAACATCTGTCGTATCATACGAATTCCAATAGGTCATCACAAAACCATCAAACCCGAATTCTTGCCTGAAAATACCTTGAATCATTTCTTCATCTTCAGCCGTAAATACAACGTTTGTAGCATTATAGCCAGTCATAATAGGATCTGGTTTATTCAATTCACTTCAATCGTCACTTCGAAAGCCTTTAAATATAGTTCTCGTAAGTCAGCCATGACTCCCGTCGGATGGGGATCTTCCGAAAAATACTCCGGATGTCTGCCATTCAGTGGACTCCTGTGGAGATTCTTCCCAGGAGCCAGGATCATATGAATCCCATGTTCTTTTGCTTCTTCCACAATAACTCTTCCTACTCCGAAAGCCAATTCGGAATTAAATGTAGAACCAAGGTTCACACTTGAGGCATTCCGATATTTGGAGATTTAACATTCACCCTGTGGTTTCCATCTGCAACGACAAATTCCTTTATGTCATATTGATCCAATAAAAAGATGCACCAATTCTTTATCGGAGAATTGTTATATAAAACTACTCAATAATTCAGGGTTTGCTAATACATCTGAGTCAATTTCATAACAGAACACTTAGCCCTAAGATCCGAACAAGGTTGATTTGCGCTCCAGGCGGACGCGGGCACGGCTTCAGCCAATCGAACAGCGAAGGGTTCGATTTGCCGTATTTCTACGTTCTTTGCGGAAATTAAGGCATCCTGCTCTTCTCAACGCTTCACTTTTGTTCGCAAAAGCCGTTCTTCGCGACGGCTTTCGCTGGAGTCGCCGACTTGCGCTCCAATCAACGAGAGTAGAACGTCATATTTACGAATATTCAATAGAATAATCATACAATTATTCGCCTTTTCGACCGAACTAGGTAATTATGAAATCGACTCATCTGTGTATTTTATTAATGTTGATTCATCTTTCATATTTTATTTCTCCCTTGATTCTAAATCGGCAATAATTCCAGAGTACTCTTTGTCGAGTTTATAAAATGATAGGAGAATAATAATTAGCATCGATAGTAAAATTGGAATGTAAATATTTATTGCCATAATCATTTGGTTTGCAAAAGCTGATTGGATTTCCTGACCTGCAGCATATCCTCCTAATGCAAGTAACCAGCCAACCCCTGCTATACCTAAGCCAGAACCTACTTTCCCAGCAAAACTCGTCCCGCTATTAACCATTCCCTCCATTCTTAGACCCGCCTTCCATTCGCCATACTCAATGGTGTCACTTATCATGGCGACCAACAAAGCCATTGTGGGAATTACACCTAGCCCAGCGATGATAATTCCAGTGACACCAATAGCTACACTATATGGATCAATTAATCTAATCAGATTCCCTATAATTATGAGAATTGTACCCAAAACAACAACATTTTTCTTTCCAAGCCTTTTTACAAGTGGTGCTATAAAAACGAAACCAACAATCATTGGTAAAAATCCTGCTGCACCTATTACAGCGATCAAATTAATATTATGCCAAATATATTGCGCATAATATATACCTGCGGATGCATTCAGTACACCCAAGATAGATACGGAAATCTGTACTCCAAGTAACACAACCAAATATTTATTTGTAAATATTACCTTAAGTTTATTTTTCAACGGGATTTTCATTTCTTTTTCTACTTTTTCAGGAGAAGAAGCGATTTCTTTGGTAGACTTAAATGAAACTAGTATCGAAATTCCTGCCAATATTGAAATTATTATTATTAAAGTAGACCATGACTTTTGGTCGCCTCCCATTGATGTCACTAGCGGGATAAACACAATTGACATCGCCATTCCTGCCGCCATTCCAAAGATAGACCGAACTATCCCCATTAAAGATCTGTCATACGGATTCCTCGTTGTTAGCGCCATTAAACTATAATAAGCAATTGAAAGTCCTGTTAAACCAACAGAGAAAAACAGTGCATTGGTCACAAGAATATAGATGACCTGTCCAGTATTGCCCATATTCGGCATATAGAATAGAGCTATTGCAGCTAACACTGTAGGCAAAGTCATCCATAGCAACCAAGGTCTCGCTTTTCCATATTTTGATTTTGTACGGTCTAACAAACTACCCATAATTAAATCTGTAAAGCCATCAAACACGCGGGATATCAAAATTAAAGTACCTACTAATCCAGCCGCTATTCCAGCAACATCAGTATAGTAATACAATAAGACACTACTAAACCCTGCAAATAAATTCATTCCCATCTGTCCAGCGCCATCACCAATGAGTCTCTTTCTAGACATTTCTCTTTTAGCAGATGAATCAGATTTAACCCCTTCAATATTGGGTTCTTCGATGTTACTTACCATATTCTTCTCCTCCTTTTCTTTCCCAACCTTTATCCACTCAAATAATGGCAACGCTTTCAAAATCAACGAAAATAGTTTCATCGACTTTGCAGTAAAAATTCTGTTCTTTTTATGAAATTTAAAGAAGATATTCTCTTCTAGAATGATAACTAGAAGAGATTATTTTCTATTTCAGAAGTTACTAACATACTGCCCTAGTGTTTCCCTACTTACTTATACTGAATTTCCCTTATACTGCTCTTCATTTAAAAGCTGAATCATATCTGTCAGCATCTCTTCTGTAAATGCTCCGTTGCTATAATTCACAATAGCCCGCAATGGTAAATCTTTCATTACGGCAGTGACCATTTCGCTTGCTTTATCATTGTCAGACACATTATTCGTTGAGCTTCCTGCATTCATTTTTGCTGTCAGTTTCCGGGCAAGTGGCGCAAGAATTGGATCAGCCATCAAATCACCCACCGTTGTATTTCTATGAACAGACTTTTTAACATCAACAGTAGATTCAATAAAAATGGTGTCTTGCAGTATAATTTCTTTAGAAGACTTTCCGATGAGAATTTCAAAATCCCCTGTTTCCACATGCCAATCTTCCAATTCAGTATTGTAGTAAGCAAACGCTCGTCTACTAAGTTGGAATGTTACGGTTTGCTCCTCACTTGGCTGCAATTCAACTTTTTCAAAGCCCTTAAGCTCTTTTTCTGGTCTAATCACCGTACTCACCACATCTTTTATATAGAGCTGGACTACTTCTTTTCCTGCAACATCTCCTGTGTTTTTCACATTTACTGTTATCGTTACGGTTTCGCTATCCTTCATTTCCTTTCTGTTACTCTTAAGATTGCTATATTCAAAACTTGTATAACTTAACCCGAAGCCAAATGAGAATAAAGGCTCAATTTCTTTCTTATCATAGTATCGATAACCTACAAAAATACCTTCTTTATATTCCACTTTATCTCCTTCACCTGGGAAGTTTAGGAATGAAGGATTATCACTTAATCGTTTTGGAAAGCTTTCAGCTAGTTTCCCACTTGGATTCGCTTCCCCAAATAGCAAGTCAGCGATTGCACCACCAAGTGCCTGACCACCTAAATAGCCTTCAAGCAACCCTTTCACTTTATTAATCCATGGCATTTCGATTGGGGCTCCATTACTTAATACAACAACAATATTTTGGTTAACTTCTGCAATTGCTTCTATTAGCGACACATGATTTTCTGGTATACGTAAATGCTCACGATCGTAACCTTCTGATTCATAGCGATCAGGAAGACCAACAAAGAGGACTACTGTCTCTGCATTTATTGCCACTTCTTTTGCTTCATTGATTAACTTTTCATCTACCTCATCACTATCAAGGCTATAACCTTCTGCAAACAAAACATTCCCATTATCAGCTACACTCTCAATTTCAGCTACAATATTTTCTAGTTTTGTAGGGTTGATACGGGAACTTCCTCCCCCTTGATATCTTGGTGTCTTGGCAAATGCCCCAATTACTGCAACTGCCTCTTCTTTCTTCAGCGGAAGAATCTGGTCCTCATTTTTTAGAAGTACCATACTTTCTCTAGCTACCTCTCTTGCCAGTTGATGATGCGCTTTCATGTCGAAAATTGCGTTATCTTTCTTGTTATCAGCAGCTTTAAAAATAATCGTCAGCAATCTCTCTACCGCCTTGTCCAACTTTATCTCCGACAGTTCCCCACTTTTTACTGCATTTATAATTTTTTGATCTCCAAGTCCGCCAGTTGGGGGCATCTCAAGTTCCAGACCATTTGCCAAGCCTTCCACACGTTCATTTACTCCACCCCAATCGGAAACTACAAACCCCTCAAAGCCCCATTCTTCTTTTAAAATATCGTTTAATAAATAGCTATTCTCTGAAGCGAATTCTCCGTTCACTTTGTTATAAGCCGCCATGACTGTCCACGGTTGCGACTGCTTGATAGCGCCTTCAAAACTAGCTAGATAAATTTCACGAATTGTTCTTTCGTCAACAATTGCATTGATTGACATTCTACGATATTCTTGGTTATTGACTGCAAAATGTTTTAAAGAAGTACCTACACCTTGGCTTTGGACCCCTTCAATGTGATTAGCTGCCATTTCAGACGAAAGATACGGGTCTTCTGAAAAATATTCAAAGTTTCTACCACAAAGAGGAGAACGCTTAATATTTGCAGCTGGTCCAAGTAAAATGGCCACATCTTCAGCTTGACATTCCTCTCCCAAGGCTTCCCCTACTCTTTTGATCAATTTTCGATTCCAAGAACTCGCCATTCCAACAGCTGATGGAAAACAGGTCGCCGGAACACTATCAAAAATTCCTAAGTTATCTGCTCCACCCTTTTGTTTCCGAACCCCATGTGGCCCATCAGTTACCATAATTGATGGAATTCCTAGTCTTTCTATTCCCTTCATCCTCCAAAAATCCAACCCTGAACATAAACCAACTTTTTCTTCCAATGTCATTTCTTTGATTAACTTCCCGATATTTCGGCTCATATAAATTCCTCCAACTTACTATTTTATCCGTAATAATAAATGCCTTAACATTTCAGAATTCAGCTATTTATGACCCCCTATCATTCAATTTCCTCTTCTGTTAATCTGCTTTCTAAATGTAGATTAACATTCTACAAAAAACACTTATGGTATTTTTATAATATCTTTGGTAATATAACCTAAACCTTTAGATTCTTTAGTTTTCAAAAAAATTTAGGAGTGGATAATAAATGATGAGCTCCAACATCGATGTAATTAAGAGTTTATGTAAACTCGTTTCCAATACTTTTGACTTAGCAACTTTATTCATCGAACCTAATGGGAATGTCGCTTTCGAATGTATAAATAATCAAGTCCTAAATCCTTTATATAAAAATGAAAAACAAAATTTATTTAATACGATGCAGTTCAATCCTAATGAACAATCCAGCTTTCCAGTCATAAGGAAAACCCTCCTTTCAGAAAATTACATATTAATAAGTATTTTTCTTAATGATGATTTTAATGGAACAGTTTTAATTGGACCTTCAAAACCACACGAATTTTCTAAAATAGAGTTAAACGGACTGATAAATGATGTTCAAGGATTTTTTTCCCGCGAACAAGTCTTTAATTATTATAAAGTTATCCCAACTTTTACATATGAGAAACTAATAGACATCGGCATAATGGCGTTTAAATTATTCAATGGAATTTTACTTCCTATTGGAAAAGTGTTGAGCAAGAACAACGAACTTATTCAAACCGTGGAAATAAATAAGAAGGTAATTTCAATTGCTTCCAAAAATTTGCAGTCAGGAGTATTACATCATGATCCTTTACTTGAAAAAGAAATTTTTAATATAATTAAAGAAGGAAGGGTAGAAGATTTAAAGGATTTTTCTATTTTAAGAGATGAAGAAAGTGTTGGTATTTTATCAAAATCTAGCTATATTCGTTCATTAAAAAATAATATCATCGTCCTCATCACATTAGTAACCCGGTCTTCAATTGAAGGAGGGCTACATCCTGAATTTGCCTTTGCCTTAAGTGATACTTTTATACAACAGCTTGAGGAATTGAATAACTTCAATGAAATTAAAGAATTAGCCCAAGAAGTTCGATATACATTTACGTATAAAGTTTCACAAATTAAGAAAAATCGTTATTCTAAGACGATTACCCTCTGTCAAAATTACATCTTTACTAATATTTATGAAAATATTAATCATAATGATATAGCAGAAATGATTGGACTAAGCCCCCAACATCTGTCCTCCTTATTTAAAAAAGAAGTCGGTATTTCTTTGAGCGAATTTAGACAACAAGAGCAAGTTAATGAAGCAAAAAAGTTGATTTTATATAGTAATACACCTTTTTCCGAAGTCTCTGCATTACTCAACTTTTCTGACCAAAGTTATTTTACAAAAGTCTTCAAAAAACATGTCGGTATTACCCCAAAACAATATAAAGAAAGAAGTTATCTTTTAGAGGAATGATGAAAAAATATGAGCACATTACTCCAGAAGTTTTTCTGGGTAATGTGCTCATTACGTACGCTCTAAATCAAGTTATTTTCTCGCCAACAATGCCAAATACACGGTCATTGCTTGGTGAAATTGCCGTATATCTATGCCCGTTTTCTCCAAAAAACGGTCCAGCCGATATTGTAAACTATTGCGGTGCATATGTAAGGCTTTTGATGTTTCCGATAAATTCAGATTACACTGTACAAACGTTTCAATCATTTTTAATGTTTCCTCATCGTCTCGATATTCTTGCAAAACAGTTTGGCTCATATCAGAACGGAAGTCTTCATCCGTTTGATGAATCAATAAATAAGGGATAGCGTCAATGTACGTGACAACTGCCTTATTTGAATAAATAAATACGTTTTTAGCCGCATTAAGTAAAGAATGATAATGTTGTGCAATCCCTTCCTGTCCTTGTCGATAAGGGCCCACAAAGAAGTTGATTTTGACATATAAATCACTCATTAATAAATCAATAATTTGTTCATAAGATGTACTGTCTTCAGCTGTTGTTTGTTCCTCAATAATGATTCCTTCAGAGCTATTGGCCCATAAAATAGGAACTGGTTTAGTAAATAGTTCCTGTATTGCACTTTTAAAGACAATAGGATCCACTTCATTTTTTTTAATTGAAAAGTAGACAAAGCGATAAGGACTTGTCCATTTTAATGCAGAACTTGTACTTGATTCAGCCCCATGAATTACTTTACTCCACTTTTGTTCTTCATCCGTAGGTATCGGAAAGTTCACGTTATAAGGCACTAGAAAAGTGGCCAATACGGATGTATCCTTTTGAGTTAACTCCTCTTCATGAATGCCAATAATGTTATCGTCATTCATCACAAACCACTTATATGTAGGATCTAAATTGTCTTCACCTTCGGCATAAATAATCAGTGATGGATAGATTTTACGCAGTTGATTGATCATTGAAATACCTCTTTCTTTTTTTCGAAATTCGCCCTCTTCATCATTATATACAAAAGAAGAGAGCGAGTTTGGAAAAGTGATCATTCAATTACTTGCGGGTCGCACTTTAGCCTTGTCAGCTTCTCCGGCATTTTTATTCGCTTCATCTCGATCAAGGGACATTTCTTCCACAGTTTTCACCTGGAGACGTGCCGCACCTTTATAGTCTTGCGTTGGAAGTAATGTATGATTATCTAGTCTATAAGCCGCTTCTTTGACTGCTTGTTCATATTGTGGCAACCACTGGCTCTGAGCCACTAGCATTTCGTCAACCATTTGCCAAATTTCATTTGGGTTACAAACAGCACCTACAAGCGGATCCATCATCATCGCCTGTCGTAGTAGTTTATCGTCACCATGGACAGCCGCTTCAACTGCTAGTCTCTGCACAGAAATACTGACATTACACACTGCCGCACAACCAAGAGGTAAATCCCCGACAAATGGCATGTTAATACCATTGCGATCCACATAGCCAGGTGCCTCGATAATCGCATCATTTGGTAAATTAGCGATAACACCGTTATTAATGACATTAAAATGACCTCTATAGACACGACCAGTTTCTAATCCTTCTATAATATAGGACCCGTGTTCTTCACTTCGATTTTCTTGTTTATATTCCAACGCAGGATCTTTCATCCAGTTTGGAAAATCAATTTCAAACCAATTTCGTCCTTCCGTACAAACCCGTAAATAACCGCCTGTTTCACCATTAATCCATACACCTAGGTCAATCCAATTGAGTATGTCCTCTCGATTTTTTCTATACCATGGCACATATTCACTCAGGTGTCCATTGGATTCTGTACTATAGTAGCCAAATCGCTTTAACATATCGATACGCACTTTTTCCGTGATTGGAAACTCTGGATGTTTTTCAAATGCCTCAAGTACCTTATCCGTTAGATCGATGCCGTCATGTTTCACTTGGATATACCATGTCTGATGATTAATGCCTGCACAAACAATATCGACTTCCTCTTTTTTCAGATTAAATACATCAGCAAGTTGTTGATGGCCATGTTGAACACCATGACATAATCCAATTGTTTTGACTCCGCCATATTGATTGCAAGCCCATGTAAGCATCGCCATTGGGTTTGCATAGTTCAGCAGCAGGCAATCCTCAGCAGCAACTTCCCGAATGTCCTTACAAATCGCCAACATTTCCGCGATGCCACGTTGCCCATACATAATACCACCAGCGCTTAATGTATCCCCTACGCATTGATCGACTCCGTATTTTAGCGGAATTTCAATATCGGTTTTAAACGCTTCTAATCCACCGATGCGCACAACATTAAAAATGTATTTAGCCCCTTCTAATGCAGCTTTTCGATCAGTAGTCGCTTGAATCTTAATCGATAACCCATTGTCATTGATATCGCGTTGACAAAGTTGCGTCACCATATCTAAGTTACTTGCGTTGATATCCGTAAAAGCAACCTCAATTTGTTGAAATTCAGACACGGCTAATAAATCTCGTAGCAACGATCTCGTAAACCCAATACTACCAGCACCAATAAACGCAATTTTAAATGACATACAATAACTCCCTTCTATTACAACTAATAAAATCCGACCTCAATGTAACCAATATCAAGCACCAGATGTTACCACTTTGGACCACTTGGATTTGGGCACTGCTTATTTATTAACTTTGCTCTGAATTGGACAAAACACCCACAATAGCCACACGTTGTATCATAAACAAGTGAGGGACAGCTTTTGCACACTGCAAGCCTTTTGTTATAGAGATTATCCTCCACAATATCGATTTCATATTGAAGTTGCTCCTTAATGAGCTGTTGGATTTCAACATCCGAAACGATGACTGATTGTGAGCAACCTTTACATGTCAATTCCCTCACCCTTTCCACTTATTTATCGCCATTCAGCCGTTTTTTCCTGATAACAACAAAAATAACTATTCCTATTGCTAGTAACATCAGACCAATCCATACCCCTTGATTGGTTGTCTTTGTAACAGCGGCAGCCGCTACATCTGTTTTTTCTTCGCTGACAGATTCCGCCCCATCCGTTGGCAATACGACGACTTTAAAGCTTTTTGTTGCTATTATTGCGTTTTTACTAATTGTAGCTGTTAATGTAACCGTGGCAGTTTCCTTAGCGTAAGGTCTTGTGACAGCTCCTTGCTCAGAAATAATCGAAGAATCGGAAGACTTCCAAGAAATTTCCGTATTAAAGCTACTCGTTGTAGGAAGCGATATGTCGGCAATAATGGCTCTCGTATCCCCAAGTTTCAATACCTTTTTTACATACCCAACCGTATCTTCATCAGACATCTCTTCTTGCTGACTTCCCCAAATCGTCATTCCTTGTTCCGATACAGCTGTAAATGTCATGACGTCACTTTTGGAAATCGGATCCCATTGCTTCAGAAAAACACCATGATAAGCATGATCATCAATGATCAGATTCGCTTTGTTGTCTCCCTCAATTGTCCATGTCCCATTAACTTCTCCAGCAATCGCACCATCTGCGAGTAAGCTGATCATAACGGACTTCTTGATTTTCTCAGTAATTTCTTTACCATGATTGATGAATTTATAGTCTCCACTCACTTCCGCCGAAGAAACTTTCTCTAGTTTTTCCCCGGCATATCGATAAGGAGCTACAACCGGCCATCCCTCATCATTCATGAACAGTTGATGGACTCGAATTTCATGTTGCTCTCCTCTTTGTGGAAATCGACTATGAAATAATAATAATTGCTTACCTGTTTCTTCATCATAAAACACGGAGTTATGTCCTGGGGATACATAACCTATTCCTGCCGAATTACTCGTCATATTTTCAAATAGGTAATTGCCTATCAATTTCACGCCGTATGGTTCAATCGATTTGTCATCAAAAAAAGTTCCATTGGCACCACGGACTGTCGTCATGTCATTACCTTCTGCATCCACATACGGTCCATCAGGATTTTCTGAGCGAACGACGCGCATATTATAGCCACCATCAGCTCCAAGACCACCAAATGTTACATAGAGATAGTAGTATCCTGTTTCTGGAACATATTGAATATAAGGACCTTCCATCCGACTATGATTACCGCCCATTAACTTTTTCCCATAGCCTTGCCCTTCAAGTGGGAGTCCTGTTGCAGCATCCATTTGTAAAATGAAAATACCACCCGAATATGACCCATAAACTAACCAAAGCTTACCATCCTTATCTAGGAATGCATGTGGGTCAACAGCATTTGGATGAATGTTCGCATTATATGTTTTTCCATCTTCACTAGCCTGATTCCACATGCCTGATTTCAGGAAAATCCCTTGGTCTTTATAAGGACCTTCGATATCGTCTGCTACAGCGACTCCCATTGCCGAGCGCGGCGAACTGCCTTCACAGGCGTTGTAATACATATAAAACTTACCATTCAATTCAATGACATCCGGTGCCCATAATGTATCGGATTCCACCCATTCCAGCGCTTCCTTTAGTTCTTCTACAACATTATCAAACATCGGATTATTCGGATTTACACCTGCCGCAACAGTCGTCCAATTCATAAAATCCTTTGTTTTAGCTACTCCTAAATGAGAACCGAATACATAATACGTATCATCTACTTTAATGACTGAAGGATCATGGACAGATCCTTCAGTAAATGTCGGAATTTCAACTTCAGTGTCGTCTGCAAATACAGCGGAAGGTATGACTAGAGTGGTTAGTAACAATAACATGACGTACTTAAGAAAGAGATTTCGTTTCATATTATTTCCCCCTCTGAATTATTGAACAGTAATTGCAGCAATTGCTTTTTGTTTAGATGTATCAATAATTTGTCCCGGGGAACCGAGATAAGGGTTTCCATGTTGATCCCAAAATAGTTGTTGCACGCGTGCATGACGATTATGATCGTATAACGAGTTACCTTCTATCTCCTTGTACGGACGAGCATGATAGACAAGAAGATCTGTTACGCCATCCTCGGCGACCGTGAAACTATTATGACCCGGCCCATATTCCTTAGTTTCCTCATTCGTCGCAAAAATAGGCTCTAATGATTTTGTCCATGAGGCAGGATCGACTAAATCACTGTCTTCAGAAGCCGTTAATAAGCCCATTACATAACGATCATCTGTCGCACTAGCGGAATAAGTGATAAACACTTTGCCATTTCGCTTGATGACAGCTGCACCTTCATTAACATAAAATCCTTGCTGTTCCCACTCCAAATCAGGTGTCGATAATACGGTTTGTCCCCCTTTAATTGTCCATGGATTAGTCATCTCTGCGATATATAAGTTGGATACTGTATCATCATCTACTTTTTGTGCCCACACTAAGTATCTCTTTCCTTTATTATCAAACGTCGTCGCATCCAAAGAAAAACTTTGGAAATCTGTGTTAACTTGTCCTTTTTCTATCCACTCACCTTGCAAAGGATTTTCGGCACTACATTCCAATACATATGGACGAATTGCCCAGACATCATCCGTATCCCCAGCAGCATAATGAACATACCATTTCCCATCAATGAAATGGAGTTCAGGTGCCCAAATATGCTTGGACATAATTCCTGTATCTGGTTTGCGCCAGATGACTGTTTCTTCAGCTGTAGAAAGATTCTTTATGGACTTCGCTCTTCTCAATACAATGCGATCATATTCAGGATAAGACCCTGTAAAATAGTAGTAACCATCTGTATGTTTATAAATAAACGGATCTGCTCTTTGCTCCACTAATGGATTTGGATATTCTTGTAGCTGTATTTCACCTTCGATCTGATAGGTTCCTGCTTGTTGATATTGTTCAGAACTAAGTGGGTTCCAGCGCACAGCCAAGTCAGTCTGAATGCCATTGTCAAATTCAACAGCTACCGTTTGTGGTAATTGTGGTGCACTTCCTATAGTCGTTGACACTTCTACTTGTTTAATAGTAGTAATATTCATTCGGTTTATCCCCCATTATTAAAATGTTTTTTTAGACTGGCTTTTCGTTCAACATTTGAATACCATACACGCCACCAGCAACTTTACCGGCTGCAGCCGTGAATTTAACTTCAACTTTTTTCTTGCCACCCGTTAGTGTAAGCGGCAAGTCATAGCAAACGTCAAAAAGACTACCTGGTTGATTAGCATCTAGTTTCTGGCTCGCGATAATCGTTCCGTCCACTACAATATCAAATTCACGAGTGTAGGCTTGTCCGTCGACAAATAAAGTTGAATCACTACCAAAGTATGTGATGACTAAATACATTTGTTCTACCGACTGGACGGCCATGTCATAACTGAAAAATCCTTCATCGCGACAATCTCTCCAGCCTTTATGAACAATATTTAAATAACCAGAATTTGAATTATGTGATGAAAGTTGATGTTCAACTTCAGGTTGCTGTTCATTTGGATTGATATAATCAACAGTGATTTCTCTTTTTCTCTGAAGCTCAGCTTGCTCACTATCATGGAAATTGGAATAAGCCGCTACGTTCATAATGTTCCAATACACGGTATAACGTTGGTGGTGTAATCGATAAAAAGGAATGAGTGTAACTTTCTGATTTCCCGGCTGACCTACTGCAGAAGTTTCGAATTGCAATGGTGCGTTGTCAATCGGTTTTATCCACTCATGAAGATTTTTCGCGTCCGTCACTAAAACAGGAACTTCGATTAACGGATGATTATCCAGCTTCATATGATCATCCAAGATATCTGTTTCTGGGAAATGCTCCTGTCCTAATGCTCCTGCCAATACAATAGGTCCATACATAATCGCTTGTTTTTGAGGATTATCGCTCGAAATATATGTATGCAAATCCATCGGTAGTTCTATTTCAACACAATCCCCAGTTTGCCATTCGCGATCGATGGTTACATAGCCATTTTTCGCATGTGTAAATACTTCCATTCCATTGACAGTCGCAGTTATTGTTCCTGCAATCCAATAAGGGACACGAATATGGATAGCTAGTTTCTCATTATCGGCTTCTTTAAATACAAGTGTAGAACGACTAGACTCTGGAAATGAAGTTTCCTGGCTAATCGTTAGTTGTTTTTCCGACAGCGTTACTTCTGAAGCAATAAATAGATTGACATACAATTGATCTTGCTTTTGATAATAGATATTTCTTGTATAAAGTGCCGGATTTTCCATACCAGTGCCTGTACAGCACCAGAACGAATCTTCTGGCGAACAATACACTTTAAAATGTCCTGGTTGGGTAGATACAAAGTAGGTTGTCATACCTGTATCTGGATCTTGTGATGCTAAAATATGATTGTAAAGCGCTCTTTCGTAGTAATCCATATACTCAGAATCATGGGACCAGCGATATAAATACTCCGTCAGCTTCAACATATTATGTGTATTACAAGTTTCGGCAGATGTAATCCCGAGCTGTTCCTGACCACTTGGCCCAAAATGCTCACCAATACTATTCCCACCAATAACATAGGAGCGATAATTCGTCACTTGCTGCCAAAAGAAAACAGCCATCTCTTTGTATTGCTCATCACCAGTAATATCATATAATTTTGCTGCGCCAAGCACTTTAGGTATTTGTGTATTCGCATGCTTACCTTCGAGATCATCAATGGATTGAGAAAGTGGCTGAAGAATCGCCTGATGGCAAAAACGTTTAGCTAGGTCGAGATAGCCTTGATTACCCGTCATGATATAAAGGTCTGCCATTACTTCATTCATACCGCCATGTTCACAAATAAGCATTCGTTCAAACTGTTCAGCTGAAAGTTTGTCTAAGCCTGCCTGTGCCCAGTCGGCAAGTTTAACGACAATTTCAAGTACTTTAACGTCCCCTAGAAGGGTATGAACATCTATTAAACCCGCAAAAATCTTATGGATACTGTACCAAGGAACCCATGAACCACCCAAGCTAAAATTATCTACTAGAAAATCTCCACTAAAAACGTTATCAAAGCAGCTGCGTGAAAAACCGCTAACGTAGCCATCTTCATCATATTTTTGAATCTGTTCCAGTTCATCAATGGCATAATCAATCTTTTGCTTGAGGTCTTCATCTTGCGTAACCGTATACATAGCGGCTGCTGCAGAAAGCCAATGCCCAACGGAATGACCAGCGATTTCTGTTGATTCCCATCCGCCATATCGAGGTTTTTTAGCTATTTGGCCAACAGCTTCATAACACGGCGCTAAAAGCCTATCGATATCCAAAAAGAGTAAATATTCTTTACCCGTCTTTTCTGATTGCTTAAATAGTCCATTACGTAACTTTGTTGTAGCAGTCATATACTAGTTCTCCTTTATAAAAAATGGTGGCAGATACTGCCACCATTTAGTTATTTATGACTTATGATTCAATTGCTAGCAATGTAACCGATTTAGAAGGTAATGTAATACGTAGATTATGTCCATCCACTGTAAAGCCTGTGAACGCAGTTGGTTCAACAGCAGTTGGTTCTTCAAACGTATTACGTGCGTTCATCTGCTCTGCTGTTAAAATCCGTCCCCCCACATGAATTGGATCTACAATACCACGTAAGTTTAGCGTAAACGTTGCATCAGCCTGATTGTCTAAATTACACAAGCTAATATGAACCTTGCCATCTTTATCTTTGGATGCAGACACACTTACTTGAGGAATAGTAGCCCCTCCACTTGTAATGGAATCTACATTGATATCAACTGCTAATTTTTTAGCATCCTGATGGACCTTATACATTTCAAATACATGATACGTAGGTGTTAGGATCATTTTAGCTCCATCTGTTAAGATCATCGCTTGTAAAACGTTAATCGTCTGAGCAATATTTGCCATTTGTACGCGATCACAATGATTATTAAAGATGTTCAATGATACACCTGCAACGAGCGCATCACGAATAGTATTTTGCTGATAAAGAAAACCTGGATTCGTGCCTGGCTCTGCATCAAACCATGTACCCCACTCATCAATAATCATACCCACTCGCTTATCAGGATCATATTTATCCATAATGTTGCTATGTTTTCTAATTAACTCATCCGTATGAAGTACTCTTTGCATCGTGATTGCCCATTCATCTTCAGTGAAATCCGTTGCCGAACCCTTACCTGTCCAAAAATCACCTGGAATTGTGTAATAGTGAATACTCAAACCATCCATCATATGGCCTGCTTCGCGCATCAACACTTCTGTCCAATTATAATCATCGACATTGGCACCGCCAGCAATTTTGTACAGCTTGTTATCACCATAGTTTCGTACATATGTCTGATAGCGACGATAAAGGTCTGCATAATATTCAGGGCGCATATTCCCACCACAGCCCCAGTTTTCATTACCAACGCCAAAATACTTCACTTTCCAAGGCTCTTGGCGGCCATTTTCCTGTCTCCAATTGGCCATTGGAGATTCGCCATCAAATGTCATGTATTCAACCCACTCTGACATTTCTTGAACCGTTCCACTTCCTACATTGCCACAAATATAAGGTTCCGTGCCTAACATATCGCATAACATCATAAATTCATGTGTTCCAAAATGATTATTTTCTACAAGGCCACCCCAATGCGTATTGACCATCCGTTTACGTCCTTCGCGTGGCCCAATACCATCTTTCCAATGGTACTCATCAGCAAAGCAGCCACCTGGCCATCTAATAACTGGAATATTAATGTTTTTCAATGCTGCAACAACGTCATTTCGAATTCCATTTGTATTAGGAATAGCGGACTCTTCACCAACCCAAATTCCTTCATAAATTCCTCGCCCCAAATGCTCAGCAAAATGTCCGTAAATATTTTTATTAATCGTGCCTTGTTCGATATCTGTATTAATAATCACTTGATTGTTTTCCATCATGACACCTCATTCATTATTTTGTTTTTCGTAAACGAATCATATTCCATGACATTTTTGGTAAAACTCCAACCAAAAGGCCATCTTCTATAAATGATTGACCTTGTTTATGTGGCTTGACTTGTTCATTCGTTAACGTATTGAATGCTTTCGCATCCTCATTTTCAAGTACAACATGTTCAATAATTTCAAGTCCTTCAAAAGAACGGATATCAATATCTGTGCGTAATGTATTGGCCAAATGGCGATTCGTTGCGAAAATCACCAACTCTTCATCTTCTTCATTGTAAACAATAGATGAATCTAAGTAAGGAACATCCGTAAAGTCTTTACTATCATATTTAGGTGAATGAACAATAGGATTTAGCGCCACACCTCTACCGTAAACAGATGTATAGTAGTAAGGATAGAAAATGGTCTGCTTCCATGCTCCGCCGCCTGTCTCCGTCATAATTGGTGCAATCACGTTCACAAGCTGCGCCATACAAGCAATTTTCACCCGGTTAGCGTGTCTCAGCATCGTATTCAACATACTGCCAACAAGCAGTGCATCTTCAAACGTATAGACATCCTCTAGCTGAGGCGGTGCAACAGACCATGGTTCAATTTTCGCGTCCTGCGTATTGGAATGGAACCAAACATTCCACTCGTCAAAGCTTAACATCATTGTTTTTTTACTACGCTTCTTCGCTTTCATATAGTCACAAGTAGCAATAACTGTTTTAATGAAATTATCCATGTCCAATGAATTCGCTAAATAGTTAGCTGTATCATCATCACGGTTTCCATAATATTGATGGAGTGAAATATAATCAGCGTATTCATACGTATGCTCTAATGTTGTTGCTTCCCATTCAGGGAAAGTAGGCATTGCAGAACTCGAACTTCCACAGCTTACCAGCTCAATAGTCGGATCCACCAACCGCATCGCTTTTGCTGTTTCAGCAGCTAGACGTCCATATTCATAAGCTGTTTTTTGTCCCAGTTGCCAAGGTCCATCCATTTCATTCCCTAAGCACCATGTTTTAATCGCATGCGGATTTTCATAGCCATGCTTTCTTCGTAAATCACTCCAATAAGTACCACCGGAATGATTACAGTATTCTAATAGATTCCTTGCTGCATCTACACCTCTTGTGCCAAGATTGACAGCCATCATTACTTCAGCATTTATTTTCTCGGCCCATGTGACAAATTCATTAGTGCCCATTTCATTCGTTTCAGTGACACGCCAAGCTAGCTCCAAACGATGAGGGCGATCTGCTACTGGTCCAACACCATCTTCCCAGTTATAAGCTGAAACCATGTTGCCCCCCGGATATCGTACAATGGGTACTTGTAATTCTTTTACAAGATTAATAACATCTTGCCTAAATCCATGCTCATCCGCAGATGAATGACCCGGTTCATAAATCCCACCATAAACCGCTCTTCCAAGATGCTCGATAAAGGATCCATAAATCCTTGGATCGATCTCAGATATGATGAAATCCTTATCGATGATCATTCTTGCTTTTGTCATTTCTTTTGACATAATATCCTTTCCCCCTACCCTTAACTATATGAATTGAATGAAAGAATCCCTTCGAATCAATCGTTCAACATATATAGTCATTTTGCATTTCAGAATAAAATTAACCGCTTTCATGACGACTACAATAGACCATACAGATTCTCTGTACCGCCACTAGTTGGACGTACAAGTTTCGAATTAACGATTATAATTTATTAAGTTGTACGTATATCAATGTTATGGAATTATTCGAGAATTGTCAAGACTAATTTGATAATATTACATAAAAAAAGATACCTTTTAAAGGGTATCTTCTGATAATAAGACTATTTACTTACGCTTATGTACATATTCCTAAGCATTAATCTTCTTAGTTGAATTCCGCACAATTAACTCCGGCTCAAAAACAACCGATTCTACTTTGTAATCGTCCTTTTTATGTTCACCTTTTTTATCATTTATCAACTCTACAATGAGTTTTGCTGCCGCCGCCCCTAATTCACTTTGTGGGTGTTGAACGGTCGTCAATTTCACTTCGGATATGTTGGCTAAAAAAGAGTTGTCAAAGCCAACGATTGAAATGTCGTCCGGCACTTTTAGCTTACGCTCTCGAATAATGTCCAATAACTTCATAGCAAGTTGATCATTATAGCAAATAATTGCAGTTGGCCATTCGATATTATTCATCGATAAAATCCTTTCCAGTTCTCCTAACGGCTTTGTAGACATTTCATCTGTTTTGTAACCAATGATATTTTTAGGGATTATCGTTATTTGATTGTCACGATGAGCTTTTAAATAGCCCTTCATTCGCTTTGCCCCTTGCTTATCATCTGTTTTAAAAAAACCAACAATATTCTTATGCCCTAATTCCATCAGATGGGCAGTTTGAAGAAACCCACCCTTTTCATCATCTAACGTAATACTAATAGGGTCTAACTCATCATAAAAAGAGTTAATCATGAGATAAGGTATATTTTGGTTTTCTAAATTCAAATAATAATTAATATTAGGGTTGGCAATCGAACTTTTTGTCGGTTCAACAATAACTCCGTCAAATTTTTGCGAGAGTATTGTTTCCAATACATTTTTCTCAGTCTCATGATTATTGTTCGTGCTAAATAAACTAACATTATACCCATTTTCACTTAGATACTTTTCTGCCCCTCTTATAATAGAAGGAAAAATATAATCTGAAATATAGGTTGTAATGATTGCAATATTCTTCGACTTCTCTCCTGCTAATTGTAAAGCGCTTTCAGTTCTATCTGCACAAAACGTTCCAGAACCCTGCTCTCTATACAACCATCCCTCAATGACCAAATCACCGATCGCAAGCCTAACAGTATGTCGGCTAACGCCAAATTCTTCCATTAACTCACTTTCGGAACTAATTTTTTGATTTGGCTGATAGGTTCCGTCTAATACTTTGGACTTAATAGAGTCCCTTACAATACTATATTTTGTTTTCATTTGCACACCCCGGCAGCTGTCTATTTTCAACAAATTGAACGTACAAGTATCTTTCATTATTACTATAATAACATGCAGTGTCTCACTGTGCGAATAATAAATTCCTAAAAGGAGGCTTATTATACCGTACGAGTGATAATTTTTGATATGTCTGTCGTAAGCTATAACAGCTTAGACACTTCGCTTGCCTGTTACAACATTACCTTCCTTATCCTTCCCCATAAATACAATCGTTTCAACTGATTTCTCCCAATCCCATCCTAACATTACGACTCCGTCTATTGATGGATGATGAGCTGAAGTTAATGTAAGATGGTTGTTAGTATGCAGTTCTATTTTATAGGCCTTCGTATCATCAGAATCGGTAGAAAAACGTCTATTCAAGGCATTTATCTTACTAGTGTTATCTTTATCAAAATAAATACATTCCCAATTTCCAAGCACATCTTCCATCTTAAACACCTTATCCTTTTCTCCCGCAAATCTTTGCGGTGAAACAAGTGGCCACCCATCCTCTGTCCAGCCGATTTTTCGGATATGTAAATAATGCCCCTTCTTGTCTTCTACGCGAATATGATGGACAACATAATAATTCTCTTGATCCTTTAAAATAGAGTTATGTCCAGGCGCTATCCAGCCGGGCCCACCATCAAATTGATAGCTTCCAAGTACCTTCATCCCAACATCATTTGGCGGGAGTTCAGTATTTGTCATTTCATATCCATTACTATCGACATAAGGACCTTCAATCTGTTTAGAACGCGCCACTCTTATGTGATACGAAGAAAATAGAGAATCATAAGAGACAAATAAATAATAATAATCATGCTGGGGGTTATAAACGATATAAGGACCTTCAATAGCCCCTTCAACACTAATATGTCGGCTAGCTATCTGTTTGCCCTTGCCCTCTTCTACAAATTTGCCTGTCGCGCAATCAATTTTTGCCAGGAAGATTCCATCGAAAAATGACCCGTAGACCATCCATGGATCTCCTTGTGCATCAAAGGTTATATTAGGATCAATCGCATTTGGACCTTCTCCTTGTTCCGTCTTGACGACCTCTCCTTGATCGATCCATGGCCCCTCGATATGTCTGCTCGTTGCTACCCCGATAAAAGATTGGTTCCTACCAAACTGAGAGGCAGCATAGTATAGATAATAGGTATCCCCAAATTTCGTGATTTCTGGTGCCCAAAGTCCTGTTGCTCCCGTCCAATGTTTTGCTGCAACGGGTAGTTCGGAAAATGCTCGACCTACCCATTGCCAATTCACTAAGTCCTTAGATTTTCTCATCTGAATACCCGCTTTGAATGTCCCACCCTCTTGGGCATCCGTCGAGAATACATAGTACCAATCCCCGTCCTTATAAATTGCCGGATCATGGACATTATGTGTCCCCCAAAGCGACTCGTCTTGCTGTATTCTTTCATCATGCTCTCGATCTTTTGGAATATTATGTAGTTGTATCATCTTTTCACACCTTCCTTTTGAGTTTGTAACGAATTCAAGTTAAAGAGAGGCAGGTAAATTCTTGATATACAAGAATTTAACCTGCCAATAACCGAACAAATTATCTATCACTTATTATCAAAAGAATAATTCAGCTAATGCATCTTCTCTATACTGATTAATTTTTTCTGTTAAGTCGTCAGCAATATCATGAGCGTTTACATCACCATTCATAATTGCAGCCTCAACATCACCGTATTCTCCACCAAAGTACACTTCATCCAAGAATGTTTGGAATCCAGCTTCTGAAGCTCCTCCTAACGGAATTGGTTCTTTTGCACGCTCTAGGAAATCAGTGTAGTACTGAGATTCTGGAAGTAATGCTCTCAGTTCACTCCAAATTTCTTCATTGTTGATTAATGGTAAGCCGTCTGGATGTGCGAATAGTAATGAGCCATCTTCATTTTCCAATGTTTTAAATGCCTCAATTTTTGTTTCCCAACCTTCTTGACCCCAACCAAAGAATTTCAATAATTCATAGGCTTCACGTGGATGCTCTGTAGCAGATGAGAATGACCCAAAGTCAATAAACGCTGGTTTATGCAATGTTTTTGCATTATCTCCTTTTGGCACAACATATGGAACCCATTTCATCCCTTTTTCTACGAACTCAGGCTGTGAAAATAGCCCAACTGTCCACCATGCATCTAATTGCATTGCTAAACGGCCTGAATTTGCTGCCCATAGTAAGCGGTCGCCAAAAGCTGCTTCAGCCTCATCCGTATCGAATAGAGGGGCATGTACACCACTTCTCACTAATTCACCATGAAGAGTTGTTGCCTCTGCCCAATCCTTTGTTAGATCATACTTCTCCCCGTCCCAACCGAATTCTCCATTACCATCCGTGTTAACGATTGGTGCCATCGTGACTAATTTTGTAAATGCATTGTAGCCATAAATTCCTTGCTCTGGAACAGTCATTTCTTTCATTAAATCAATCATTTCGCTGTATGTCCAATCAGCTGAAGGCATATCTACGTTCATCTTATTAAATAGATTTTCATCTAAAAAGATTGTATAGGGTAGATAAGCTACTGGTGCTGCCATTTTTCTTTCACCATCAAAATAACCAGTACCTTTGATTGTCGATAAAACATTTTCAGACTCAGGATCATTTTCAAAGTACTCCGTCATATCACCTAACCAGCTATTTCGAATGGCAATGTCTACATTCCCCATATACCAAAATACATCAGGTAATTCACCTGTACTCGCTAGGTTTGTTAAGTGGTCGTTCCAGCCTTCTTGTTCTAACTGTACAAGCTCAACTGTAATATTGGGATACTTCTCCATAAATTTATTGGCTAACTCCTGATTAAGGTTACCATTAGCCCAAGATGCATACGTCAATGTAATATCTTCCGTTGTCATCGGTTCTAGTGATAGTTCTTTCTCAGCTTCTTCAGTACCTTTGTCACCTTCTATTTCTCCTGCTGCTGGAGGCGTTTCATCATTCGAGCAACCAACGACCATCAATAACATTAACAATAATGCAAAAGCAAGACCTGCAAGTGATTTCCGATTCATCTTATTTCCCCCTTTATAATGAAAAATTTATATCACGGTGATTATTCACCAGTAATACCACTTTTGTCGACACTTTCAACAAAGTATCTCTGCAAGAAAAAGTACACAATGAGTAATGGTAAAATACTAATGACCGTTCCTGCCATTTTAATACCTTCATTAATTTTATTCGGACTATTTGCAGTAACAGGGTACATCGCTTCATAATTCTGTTCAAATTGCTGTAGCTGCAATAAGATTGTTGTGATATCTGTTGAACGACTCGTTAAGTAAAGAGTCGTTAAATAGGTTTCATTCCAATACCAAACAAACGAGAATAAGAAGGATACGATAAAGGCTGGGACTGCCATTGGAATCGCAATCTTGAAGAATATGGTCAATTGGTTTGCCCCATCTACTTCCGCTGCCTCGTATAATGTTTCCGGTGTTTGTTTGAAAAACTGATAGAAAATCAATATAAAGATTGTACTATTTAATCCTTGTCCTAACAGGGCTGGTACTATAAAAGCATTTATAGATCCCGTTAACTCTAAAGCGCTTAGCAGTCGATACATCGGCATCATCAAAATTTGTGGCGGAATGATGAAGCTGAAGATCATTAGTCCAAAGAATAACTTCTTCAACGGAAAATGATATCTAGCAAAGCCAAATCCAACTAAGGAGGCAACCGCTACCTGGCAAATCGTCGGGAGTAGCGCTAGTAATAAACTCCCTTTAAACGCCTCTTTAATGTTCATCACAGAGTAAGCCTGTGCGTAATTACTCGTATAGATAGTAGAAGGTATCCACTTAATCGACATATCAAGCAAATCTTCTAATGATTTAATACTCGTTACAAACATATGCAGCATTGGATATAAGTACACGAAACCAATACTAATGAGCAGAGTGTATGTAAGTAGTTTTAAAACAAATCCTCTTCTATCATTAAAACCAAAGAGAAATCGAGATACCTTTCCTTTGACCATCCCAAATTTCTCTTTGTTGCTTAGGGCGGAATTTTTCATTTCTGAAGAGAAACGTTTTGATTTTTGCAATGACATGGTATGCCTCCTTTCTATAGTTTTCTTCTCTTAGGCTCTTTTTCTCGGAAAATCAAGAAAATAACAATCAATAAGATAGTCGTCACAATGGCATACATCCAGGCCATTGCAGAGGCAAAACCGTAGCCTCTCGTTGCCGAAAACATATTGGTGTAAATTAAGTTAATGATTGGATTCTGATTACTATTGGCCAATGCCACAAGCGTATAAATTAAATTGATCAAAATAATGGGCTTGATAGTTGGTAATGTGATTTTCCAAAAACATTCCCAGCCAGACCCGCCATCAATTTTCGCAGCCTCATATAGCTGCGGATCAATTTTTTGTAACACGGCAAGAAAGAGCAGAATTTGTACGCCTGAGTTCCATAAAATGATGATGATTTGATTGAATAACTCAGCAATCACTTGCGCAATCCACATCGGTAGAAACTGGCGTAATGTTGACAGTATAACCTCTTGGTCAGCAAGCGGAACAGTTGCTGCGCCTTGACCAATTAGCTGATCAATGACAGGACCGCTCGCTATAATAACCGGTAAAAAGAAAATCGTTCTAAAAGCACCTTTAAATTTAACCTTTTCATTTAAAAGCATGGCAATGATCAAGGCAAATACGACGATAACAGGTACTCTTAGTATCGAATTCGCAAGAAATTGCAATAATTCCTGAATGAAAAACATATCCTTTAGCCAGACATCCAAGTAATTCGTAAATCCAACAAATTTAAATTTTAATCCAACAGGCGTTATCCTCATATTATTTAAGCTAAAATAAAAAGATTGGATTAACGGCCATAGTACTAGTAATAAAAATCCTAGTAGCCATGGCATGATGAATAAATAACCGTAAATCGTTTTTCTTTTTATTCTCAATGGTCTTGCACCACCTTATAAGACAAGCCTTGAATGGTTAGTCCGTCTACTTGGACATCTTGTTGCTGATAGTTGACATAAATGATTACACCATTGTCATAGGTTACTTTCGTGACGCCATTTGAACGATGATAATCTTGAATCATAGAACCTGCTGTTTGCTCGTAAACTTGCTGTAATTCCGCATAGTAAGCTTGAATCATCTCATCATATCGATCGTATTTCGAACTATAAATATGTGATGAGTTCGTATACAGTAATTTTGATGGATCTTCATAGGTGATATAGAAGGATGGATTCAATCCTTGTTCTACTAACTGCAAGAAAAATTCTTGTTGGTTTGCCTGGAAATTGATGTATTCCGAGTAAAGTGGAACAATCCCTCTTAGCGTTAATGCTAAAAATGGAATCTCCTCATCTGTAAAGACGTAATTAGATGATTTCATCGGCAGGTCAATTACCTTATTGGTATAATCCCATAGATACGAAAATGGCTGCTCTAATAATAAATTAAAGTTGTCATGATAATCCGCTACAATGGATTCATAGTATTCTTTTGTCTTAATGCGATCGAATTCTTTACTCCCCTCACTGTAGGAAAAGAGCTCATTTGAAATGCCACTAATCATAATATTATCTATGGCGTTATCCTTATATTCTTTTTTCATCTTCTCCATAATATCCATAGAGGATTGAGGATTTAAGTAATTAAAGGAACGATAAACCTTACCATAAACATTCTCATTATACGCTTGCTTATTATATTTTTTCATAATTTTATATTTCGTATTACCATGTTCCTCCGGATTCAATCTCAATGCATCGTGATTCAGATACATGTCGATATTTCGGTCCTCTGTTTCCTGCATTAGCTCCTGCATCGACATACCATCATTTAATTTCGATTCTGTTTTAAAGGATCGAACGGGTAAACTGGCATAATTCCCACCATCTTGCCATCCCTTATAAATGGACAATATATTGTGTACACCATTATCTTGCAAACCTTTGAAAATTTCACTCGCCTGTTCAAATGTAGTCATCGGAATATCTTTCTTAAAGACCAAGCCTTTTTCGATTTCTGAACCTAGCAAATCCACTCGTACTTTGAATTCATTGTCCTTTTTAGTAATCAATTCATTGTCCAATAGGTAGGATCGATATTTCTCAGCTAAACCTACATAATCAGCCTTCTCTTCAGCCACAAAATCATAGCGTACTTTAACATCAAACTGATTCATATCCTTTTGGCGTACAACCATCGTACCTGAACTCTTACTCGTTGGTTGGTTATAGATTTGACGATAAATAAACTTCGCCGAAATCCAGTTATATGGGAGGATGGCTCCACTTGGATATGCTTCAATCTTCGCACTAAATTGACCTTCTTCAATAATTCCTAAATAGCCCATTGCTACATCTGTTTGTACCATGCCGAACACTGGTGCTAAAATACGTTCTGGTTTATTGAAGGGATTCATGCGATTAAATAAGGATAAGACATAGGAATCATCAACTCCTACATTTGCACCGTAAACCATTTCCGAATAGGGTTGTTTATATTTACCATCATTATCCTTCAAACGAATCAAAGCCCCTGAACCATCCGGTATGAACATATAGCCATCCCGATCAGCAAGCTTCGAATAACCTAAGAATGGATAGACATATACCCCGGCTACTTTGTACTTACTACTAGCCTCCGTAATTTTATCTTGTGGAATTTCCACTTTAAATCCTTCTTCTGTCAAGATAACTTGAACTTCGTAAGCAATTTCGAGCTCAGGGTAACTGATCGTTGCCACAAAGCCATCTGCTGTATAGGTTATTTTCTTGTCAGGATTTCCTGAATACATATCTGCGCGGTAAACAACAATATTGGTACCGACAAGATACTCTAGGACAATGGATGATCTCATAAAGTTCGTCCATTCCTCATTACTTTTCACCGGTTCATCTACTGTTGAATACATAACAGCGCCCGTTTTTTTATTTCTCATAATGAGGGATAGGTTTTCTTCCTTCATGTACATTTCATATTGGTCATTCGCCACAATAAAGCGGTGACCATCAATTTCTTGTTGGGTTGTCTCGTAAAATCCCACCCTATTTTCTGATGTTTTATCATCTTTGGCTAATTGTTCCGGTGCAGCTACTTCAGGCTGAATGGCACCTTCACTAGACTCACCTTCAGCTTCCGCCTTTTCTTCGACTACCGGTGCAGGTGCTTTTGGCGAACCAACTATTTTTTTTGAGTCATTTCCCGTAAACAAATAGATCATTACAGCCACTACTAAGACTATAAAAAGGATGGGTTTGATAACGGTTTTAATATTAACCATTTTCAATTCGATACACCCCCTCATTGAATATTGACACCACAAATGATATCAATTGCGAAACTAATACATAAACGATAAAGATCAGCAAGACAGCAATTAAGATTGTAAATAGTGTTAGCAAAATGATTTTAATCGTTTCTTTTACTGAATAATCATTGATATCTTTAATCATAATCACAAGTAAGATTGCTACCCACACATAAATAATAACGTTTGTCAGACTTAGTAAGTAAGCCTCGTTAAATGTTAGGAAATTACTTGCGACAATGACAAACGGCTTGATGATGAAATAAGGAGCAAATGAATAGATAAACCCGCTATAAATATGTCTAAAACGCCCTTCACCATCATTGATTGTACAAATAAGGTAGTTAGAAACAATGACTAGCAGCAGGACTCCAAATACTAGGGAAAAATCAGCACCTAGTGCAAACTTACCTTCTTCTATCGTGCCAAAAATGAAACCTGAATAGTACTTGTCTAATACATAGATGATAAAGAACAAAAACATTAAAATTGTCGATGATAGAATACTCGTCTTGTTTTCATATTTTATACTGTAAAAGCTATCGAGTGGGTGACGTATAAAGTTCTTCACAAAGGCAAGATCTTTCAACAATTTAAGATTATACTTTTTATCAATTTTCTTTTTAAATCCAGACCATAATTGAACCTTTTTTTCGATTCTACTTACTACTTTTTTAATAATAAATAATGCAATAATTATAAATAGTAAGGTAATAATATTTTCACGCATCCATGTATTACGAAGCTCCCAATAGGAATCGGAATAACCCGACTTATATTTCGCTAATCTAAATGACGCCAATGCTTCTACGTAGTTTTCATCTTTGAAATACGCTTCACCAAGCCCTAGATTCGCAAAATCAAATAAACTATTGAGCTTAATAACTTCTTGCCACGGCTCTTTACTAGCTTCATAGTCCCCATTCTGGTAAAGCATCAATGCTTTATGGACTAAACTAGCAAATTCTGTAGGCTCGAAAACTTGAATTTGTTTTTTCTCGGAATCTAATGCAAAAATAGCGTCATTGTCGTCTAATGCAATCGCTGAAATTTTATTAAAAAGACCGACACGCTGCCTTCCATCATCTTGTCCTCCAAAGACAAACAGCAAGTTTCCTTCACTCGTGTACTCATAGATAAAACCATTTTCACCTGCGACAAAGACATTCTCTAATGACCCCACATCAATCGATACAGGAAACGGGTCAAAAAGAGCTGTTCCGAAAATATTTTTACCTGCCATATTCAATTTTCGGATGGCTTCCACTTTTTCACCTTGAGAAACGGTATAAACTAGACCTTTATCATCAAGGTTAAGATTCTTTGCTGTCGCAGGAATCGTATCAATCATTTTGCTAAGCTGTTCATCTGTAAAAATGGCTTTCCTAAACACTGTAAGTGGTGTAACCATCGTCTTATTCGGCGCAAAATAACCGATAAACTCTCCGTTATTGGCATTAATTTGAATAATACCATTTGAATTCCCACGAGAAATAATGTAAATATTTTCGCGTCGATCGACTGCAATTTTCTCTGGGACAAAGTTCGCTTTTTCACCAAATAGCACGCTATCCGGTTTACCGAATTCTGCTAATAACTCCCCTGCCAACGAGAAGACAAATACTTTTGCTGCTGTCTCGTCCACTACATATAACTTGTTATCTTCCGATAAAAAAATACCATTTGGTTTCTTTAATACATCTTCTCCGATAATCCGGATAAGATTCCCTTGCTTATCACCGACTAAAATACGGTGATTTCCAGTATCAGAGACATAGAGTAGCTGATCATCACCAATGGCTAGATCAGATGGCTGTGAAAAAAGCTCGTCACCAAATTTCACTATGGTATTGGAAACTGTATAGGCAGATTGCGTTTCCACATAATTCCCATAGCCATCTTCTGTAAATGTCTTATATGCTGTACTTGCAAATATCACATTTTGATTGATTAAAAAGAACAGCATAAAGCTAATCAAAAATGATATAGACCTTTTCTTACCCAACATTTTTACACCTACTTTAACCCTGAATGTGACATCGTGTTCATAACACTACTTTGTAAAATAATAAATAAAATTAAGTTTGGAATAAACATAATAAGAGAGGCAACAGCTGCCATACCTTGTCCAACGACAACATTCGTATTGACTGCAAGTGTATTCATAAAGAATGCTAACGTTCGCATATTCTCACTTGTTGTAAATAATGTTGATGTTTCTACGTCATTCCATACGACTTGGAACACTAAAATAGCCGCTGTTGCCAGCGCTGGTTTAATCAGCGGCAAAATGATTTTCCAATAGATTTGAAAATCATTGGCCCCATCAACAATGGCCGCTTCAATTAAGGCATCCGGAATTTGATCAATAAACTGTTTGATCAAAAACAGTCCTACCGGCATGGCGAGCAATGGCAATATATGTGCAAAAAATGTATCATCAATTCCTAAAAATGAAATCGTTAAAAATCTAGGAATCGTCACAGCAATCGGTACAAACATCAATGCAACGTTATTAATTTCAAAAATAGCTTTTTTTCCTCTAAATTGCTTTTTCGATAAAACGAAGCCTGCCATCGATGAAATAATAATAGAAAAGAACACAACAGCTACCGTGACAATTAAACTGTTCAATACATATCTACTTAAAGGAATTCCTGACGTATTCGCCAAGTCAAACAGATTCCTAAAGTTATCAAATGTAGGTGCATTAACGAAAAATCGCGGTGGAAATGCAAATAGTTCGTCTAATGGTTTAAAAGCATGATTGATGATAAATATAATCGGTAGCATCATGAACAATGCAAAGGGTATTAAAAATACGTAAAACTTAATTTGACTTCTGTTGAATTTCTTTGGATTATTACCGCTAACTTTTAAGGCCATAGAATCGTTCCTTTCTTAGGATTCGCTAAACAGCTTTTTCGAAATATAAGAAAACAAGAAAATAATCAGCAATAATACAACTGAAAGCGCTGCTGCATAACCCATTTCAAATCGAATGAATCCATAGTCTTCAATATGGTTAACAATGAGTTGTCCGGCATAAGAAGGCGTGGGATTCGATCCAGTCAGTGCCACACCAATTACTCCGGTGGAAAAAGTACCGACAATTGCCATGACTGCCCCAAACAACATTTGTGGTTTCATCGATGGAATCGTAATGTAAAATAGCTCTTGGAAGCGATTTCGAATACCGTCAATAGCTCCCGCCTCATAAAGTGTTTCATCTACGTTTAAAACACCCGCGAGCATCGCTAAAAATCCAACGCCCATACTTCCCCATAGAGCTACAATAATCATAATGATCATGATAAATCTCGTATCTTGTAAAAAGATAAGTGGTTCTGTGAGAATTCCCAATTTCATCAATAGACTATTGACGTAACCTGCCTGATTACCACTAAACAGGACTTTCCAGACCACAACCATCGCTACACCTGATGTCATGGATGGCGAGTAGAAAATCAATGCCAATATCATTCGTGGTACTCTTGTTAATTGAGATAAGCTCCAAGCAAGCAGGAAGGATAATATATATCCTCCCGGCCCTACAATTACTGCGAACAATACAGTGTTAGGCAAGACATATTGCATAAATATTTCATCCTGCGTTAACAAGTTTAAGTAGTTCAAAAATCCGATAAAGCCTGGTGTTTCGATAGTGTTAAAGTTCGTAAATGATAGGTAGATTGCCATAACTATCGGGATGATGATAAATACTGTAAATAATAATATATATGGAAGCAAAAAGAGATATGGATTCTTTTTGTCTTTTTGCATACACTTGACCCTCCGTTACTCGTTAGTAAACTCTGGACTTGGATAAGGCTCGATCATCTCACCGTTTTTCATGTAGCCAAATTCCTCCAACTTCCTAAAAGTTTCACGATTGATACGTTTACTCGCCAAGTCAATGGCCGTTCTAAAGTTTTCTCCATCTAACACGATGGAGTTATAGGCATTACTAATTTCCCTTTCAAGCATGTAACTTCCTGGGACCCTAGGTACTTCTGTCACCCACTCTGTTTGCTCTAAAATCACATTTTTATGATTCGTAGCCCAAGGTAAGCCTTCAAAAGCTTCTATATTTGCAGTGTTCCAAATATATTCTTTTCCATATGTCGTTTGAAGATTATTACCAAATGCAATTTGGACATCTGTGCTAGACCACCATTTCAAGAACTCCCATGCTTCTTCTTTTTTTGCAGAATCCTCGAAAATGATATTACTTTCTGCCCCGCCCGCAGACCATCTCTCAATCTCACCTTCTTCATTTTCGATACCAGGCATTAAAGCGATATCCCATGAATTCGCAATTTCTGGTGCTGCATTTAAAGTCATGTTATACATGAAATAATCTGATATGCCGATCGGCAATGATGTATCTCTAAATTGCTGATAAAAGCTAGGCACTTCATAAGGCATATTGTAAATCGTAAATAACTCCGTCAGTTGGCGCATCCCTTCAATGGATGCTTCTTCATTTAACGTCGTTCGGCCAATCGTGTCCCCATAAAAATGACCACCATTTTGATAAATAATCGGCATTGTACTGGCAAAGGTTTTTAGACCCGGCATGCCTGCTGTTGGATAAAAGAAGTTCATTCCTTTGCGCTGTAACTCTGGTAGATAAGATTTTACTTGTTCGAGCGTTTCAGGAACAGGTAAGCCTAGTGAATCTAAGATGTCCTTGCGGTAAAATAATACCCAGAAATTCATCGTATCTGGCAATGCAAAAATACCATCTTTCACTGTCGCAGGGACATGTAGGCCTTCTGGGAACCTTTTCTGAACTTCATCAAAATCAGCGAATTCTGTTAGATCTTGTAATGCTCCTCTGATAGCGATTTCGAAAGGAAGTGCATAATTAACTCCCACTGCTACGTCTGGTGCATCTCCTGAAGCATTCGACAAAATCAGCTTATTTTCATCCGGCATAAGCGAAATATCAACTTGAATACCTGTTGTTGGTGTAAACTGTTCGTCAATCAGCTGTTGAATGATTTCAATATATTGTCTTGGTCTGTTCACCCAAACTTGTAGATGATCCGGATTGACATTATCAATTGCGTAATCCTGCTCACCAAATGATTTCGTCAATCGTTCCACTTTAGCCAGCTGCTTTTTCATGAATCCTTTGTTTTGCGGAATATCTTCAGCATCTTGATAGAAATATAACTTATCAATCGCTAATCCGTTATTAATAATTTCTTGAAGTAAATTACCTAAATGTGCAGTAATTGAGTTTGTTCCTGTCGATAATTCATTTTTTCTGACAATTAACTTATCCACATTTTTAGAAAGACCTTTCAATTGTTTCTCAGCTATAGTCAGTGATGAAAACGCCCCTATTTCTGCTACATTTGGATTATACTTTTTAACCCCTTCATACAAATCTCTAATTTCAATTGTCCAAGTTTCCAATTGCTTGGTGACACCCGGTATATATTTTTCTACATCAATGTCACGGTTACGGTCAATACTAGGGCCCGCCAATTTAGTTAGTTCTAATGATAATGTTTGAATTTCTTTCGTTAACTGTTCTACCTTTTCAATCGTTGACTTGATGTGATCCAAACTGATCGTCAAACCAATTGTATGTTTACCTCTTTCTAGGTAAATCGGGATATCCTTATCCCTTTCAGCATCACGGATTGTCATATGTGTAAACTCAGACGTGTAGTCAAATGGATAATTTTGATATTGTTTAAAAGGAATATCACCATCAATCGTCATATTAACGAATACCGGGAAATCGATTTTAGCACTTTGTCGGTAATTCATCCCTAAATAGTAGTAACCAGCCTTTGCTACTTCAAATTCATATTCGACCGTGTGACCTGGTTTTTTAAACGAATCGCTATCTAAATAATTCAATACTCGTTTCCCAGCACTATATGGAGTTAAATCAACATTATAGAGTGAACTCGCTCGGATAGAGGAATCATTTTTATATGTACTATTTTCTCCTTCTATCACTATAAATTCATGGCCTTCTACCTGACCCTCCGGATAATCAACTAGCTCATCTGCCGAAGTAAGAACGATAGACTGGATTAAGATATTTCCTTCGATTGTACGAAGAGTAATGTCATTATCACCTTTTTGTAGCTCGATATAAAAAGGCTCGCTACTTCGGTAACTTGCATCGCTTATGAATTTTTCTTGCCACTCTTGCACCTTGCTTGGTTGTGGAACAATCTCATTGCCATACTTATCTTTCGGTGTTTCGTCAGGTACCTGCCATCTACTTTCAAAGAGCAGGTTTCTTAATTCGTAAAAAGGAAATTGTCCATTGACCTTCATTTCAAGCTGCGTAGGTAAAATGTTGTCTCCCTCTGTCGAATACTGCAAACCAATAATATAAGATGCCGTTTCTGGAGCTTGGATTGTAATGCTCGCTTCCTCATTTTGCTTGATTCGTAGGGCAGTTTTCTCAACAATAGTAGTTAGTAAAGCTGTATCCGTCATCCAGTTTTCAGATTTATCTAAAACTACATCGTCCCCCTGATAGGGCTTACCTTTATGTTCTTGTATGTATGCACTGTACTTACTTTCAAGAATAGAGGCTTCACCTTCTACAACGGTATTTCCTTTCGTCTCACCTTTTTGATTTTGCGCATGAATAGCTGGATTTGGATGTTGGAAAAGGGCTAACGCTAACACAATGCCGACGATTCCTATTTTCTTTATATTCATCGTGCTCAAAATATCACCTCCGAATTTTTAATTAGTTCATTTTTAATGGACGCTTCTTAATACTGCACAATAAACACTTTTAGTTAAAGCGCTTTCACATAGAATAAAAGTAAACATTTCAACTTTATTACTTTTTACAGAGGCTCATCAGAACCCAGAGATGTACGTATCCGAATGAAATAACTATCATCCAACTCGTACGTACGTCGTATTGTTTTAAATTATAATAGTTATTTTATTGATTGTCAATGGTATTTGGTGCTTATTATCTTAATAGATTCACTATTCGTGACTTTCCTCATATATACTAGGTTATTTCAACAGATTCATTCATTATATGCATTGTTTATTTATTCGTATATAGCCAAAACCGAACGTACGAGTACACCACGTCACCTCGAACAATCTACAATCCCTATTTACGTTTTCTTCTCACATACACTATAACAGTGATAACCAACCCAAGGACGATGAGGCCTACTAGTACATAATTTGCGTTAACCACTTTAGATAATACATCTGCTTCCTTAGACACTTCAGCTTTATCGGTATCTGATTCTTCACCCTTCAGTCGAAAAGTTGCACGTTCGTTATCTTGAGCTACGGTCATCGTCGCTAATGTCAATTGATTATTCGCATCATGATACAAATACAACTCATCGCCATACGCTTGATAAGAAGATGCTGTTTTATCGGCTAAACCTGGGATAACTCGAAAGGTTGCCGCTTCTTTAAAGCTATCTGTTCCATCGTGCTTAGCCATTACAAGTTGTTCGTCTTTTCTTTTCATATAAAAACCAGGCCGAGTATCCGATTGAAAGGATATATATGCTTCATCGTAATCCGCCAATCCAGGAACGACATGCCATTTAAAATTCGAGTCATCCTTCTTAATAGCTGCTATTTGAAGACCCATTCCCATATGGCGCACATAATGATCCGTATTGCTATAAGTTTGGAGTAAATAACTATCATCACTGATACCAGATGCAGTTGGTACTATTTTTTGAATGGTTCCATTCGGGTTATAAACCATTTTCTCAATTGAAGTCGCCCGTCTAAACTCGCCTCCAGTAGGTAATGCAGCTGAATGATAGATAAAATACCACTGCTCTTCAAACTGAATAATTGCCGGATGACTCGTTGAACTTCCCGGCAGCTTATCCATCAACTTACCCTTATACGTCCAAGGACCTGCTGGATTGTCACTCATCGCATAACCAAGCTCTTCCGGATAATTCAAGGCATAAGTCAAGTAATACAGCCCATCACGTTCATGCAACCAAGGTGCTTCTGTAAAGCCAACGGGCATATTAGCGATTTCCACACGCCGAATCTCACTATCTAGTTCAATCATATTGTCTTTCAATTTCACATAATACAGATGCGTATTTCCCCAATAGAGATAAGCTTGATCATCTTTATCAACAAAAACAGTCGGATCAATATCATCCCATGGCACCGTCCCCATGTATTCGGGATTCGCTGTCATGCTAGGTGCAATAAGCGGACCTCCGAGCGCATCTCTAAATCCCTTCACCGGATGCTCCGATTGCGCCACACCGATTGAATAGCCAGGGTCAGCTGGATCACCATTAAAAACAGTCACATACCAGTAAAATTGTCCATCTCTTTCAACCACTTGAGAAGCCCAAGCACTATCCCTTTGCGCCCATTTAAATGCCGTCCGTGGCAAATGCCCTTCTAACTTCCAGTTCACAAGGTCTTCAGATGAATGTATATTCCATTCTCTCATCACAAAGGTGTTGCCACTAGGTCTTGCTTCATCGTGACCCGTATACAAATAAACCTTACCATCATGCACCAATGCCGCTGGGTCAGCAGAGAAACGATCTTTAATAACAGGATTATCCGCATAGACACTTATCGAAAGTGACATAAACGCACACAATACCGCTAGAAAAACCGTGATTTTCTTTTTCATATTCTCCTCCTACTAAAAGAGCTATTTAACCGTTCGCACGCCTTGTGTTTCTCTGTACAAAAAACACAGGGGCATAGTAAAATATAACCCTGTGTTTTTACAATTAAATCAATTCTATTGCTAGCGGCTCATTATCAGAAAATAGCTCCGGATTACTGTTCAACATATCCGTTATATAGTGTGTTAACTTCACAGTATCGCAAACAAGTACGGTAGCATCGCCAAGTTTTCCATACTGAATGGCTCCTTTGCTCGCTAACAACTCCTCAACCTTCCAGTAGTGCGCCGACCAGTCTAAACCATGGTGCCTTCGAGATGGTACAGATATTTCCGTTCCATCTGGTAGCACAGTAAATAATTGCTCATGAGCATCTGTCATTCGATTCGGTATATCCAGCCATTCCTCTATCCCGTGGATAAATGTATTGCGTCGTAAATCAACACCGACTAACAATATCTTTGCTTCACGGTCTAACAATTTGCCCCATGAAGATCCTCGTGCGCAAGGAGTGTCAAACTTTTCATTATCAGCCGTAAACGATAATGCATCTCCCCCTAGTGCGGCCACTGAATGCGTGGGGTGTAGTGAGCGAATCACATGTGGGCGCTGTCTAAATTTCTCAGTTAATATGCCGATATGTGAAGGCGAGCTATCCACATAAAATTTCGGATTATCCTTGTTAATATCTTTCCATGTATGCGTTGGGAAAACGAGTAGCCCCTTTGCCATAAAGGTCGACAATGCATCCAGCACTGCATCCGCACCATCTTCTACATGCCCAATACTTTTCATTGACGAATGAACAATGATTGTTCCATTCTGATCAATATCCATTTCTTCAAGCTGTTTGATTAAACTAGCTGTCGTATGCATAGTAAAATGTCCTCCTTAAACATACATGTTCCTCATAATAACTTACTGCCAAACTGCTGCGCCCAACTTCAATTGACTTCTCAACTGTCTGACATTCGTATCTTTATCAATCACAACACATTCAATATTAGCCATATCCGCAAACTCATATAATTGTTCTACAGTCACGTTTAATGAAAATACCGTGTGGTGTGCTCCTCCCGCATAAATCCATGATTCAGTTGCTTCAGCAAGCGAAGGTTCCGGTTTCCATAATACTTTCGCCACAGGTAAATTAGGTGTTTCTTCCATCGTATGTTGGGCTTGTACAGCGTTGACAACGAGACGATATCTACCACCTAATTCGATAAGCGAAGCAACAACTGCACTTCCACCTTGTCCATCAAATACGAGACGAGCTGGATCCTCTTTACCGCCAATCCCAAGAGGCTGAACAACAATCCGAGGCTTCGTTGCTGCGATTGTCGGGCAAATTTCTAGCATATGTGAACCTAATACCATTTCATTTTCGGGCTCCAAGTGGTACGTATAATCTTCCATAAACGAAGTCCCTTCGTTATTGGCAATGACTTTCATCATGCGTAACAAGGCTGCCGTTCTCCAGTCCCCTTCTCCCGCAAAACCATAGCCTTCCGCCATTAAACGTTGAGCCGCGAGTCCTGGTAGCTGTTTCATGCCATGCAGATCCTCAAAATTGGTTGTAAATGCATTATAATTACGGGCTGATAAAAACGACTTTAATCCTAATTCAATACGGGCTTGTTCCAAGATAGAGTCTCTGACAGCACCTGGCTCACTTGCTTCCACAGGCAGTTCATACAACGTCTCATACTCTTTATACAAATTGGCAATGGCATCATCTGATACTGTCGCCATTTCTGCGACTAGATCACCAATACCATAATAATCTACTGTCCAGCCAAACTTAATCTGCGCTTCTACTTTGTCACCATCCGTCACAGCAACATTACGCATATTATCACCAAAGCGCGCCACTCTAATATTCGTACCCTCTGTCACAGCAACTGCCGTGTTCATCCAGCTAGCCACTTTCTCTGTCACATCTTTATTTGACCAATGACCGACGACTACTTTACGCGAAATGTTCATACGTGTGCCGATAAAACCATATTCACGATCTCCGTGTGCAGATTGATTAGTATTCATAAAGTCCATATCAATCGCTTGCCACGGAATATCTCGATTAAACTGCGTATTCAAATGGAGTAACGGCTTTTGCAAAGCAGCAAGGCCAGCAATCCACATTTTCGCTGGAGAAAATGTATGCATCCATGTAATAACACCGGCACAGTTTTCATCACTATTCGCTTCTAACATTACTTTCCGGATATCATTGGCATTCGTTAAAATTGTTTTAAACACGATATTGTATGGAAGATTTCCATTGGCATTCAGTTGATTAGTAATTTCTTTTGAGTTATTCTCTACTTCCAGTAATGTTTCTTCACCATAAAGGTTCTGACTTCCTGTTAAAAACCAAAATTCATAAGGTTTAATTGCTAGCATCATTATTCCTCCAATTAGTAGATTACTTTACTTCAGATCGAATGGCACGCAGTCGCTTCATGACATCATTTTCTCCACGACCAAAATACTCATGCAAAATCGAATACTCTTGATAGATTTTTTCATAAACAGCTACGTTTTCTGGAATCGGCGTAATGACCTCATCTTTAATTCGCGCCATTTTCTTAGTTGCATCTAATATAGAATCAAATCCACCATTCGCCGCACCTGCAGCAACTGCACCGAACATCGCCGCTCCTAACGCTGGCGTTTGGAAAGAGTCTGCCACTTTAATCACACGGTTCGTAACATCCGCATAGATTTGCATTAACAACTGATTTTTATGAGGCAATCCCCCACAAACATATAGCTCATCGACAGCTAATCCACTCTTCGTAAAAGCATCGACAATTTTACGCGTTCCAAATGCCGTTGCTTCTAATAACGTTCGGTAAATCTCTTCTGGTTTTGTTTGCAACGTCATTCCGAGAAGTAGCCCGCTTAAATCAGTATCTACTAATGTAGAGCGATTGCCATTCCACCAATCTAGTGCTAACAATCCAGTTTCACCCGGTTGATAGGCAGCTGCTTTTTTCTCTAGCAACTGATGAATATTGAGCCCCTGTTCTGCCGCTTCTTGTTCTGCAGAAGCTGGGACAGCATGATTGACATACCACTCAAAAATATCTCCAACTGCCGACTGACCCGCCTCATAGCCATAAAAACCTGGAATAATGCCATCTTCAACGACTCCGCACATCCCCTCTACTTCCTTCTCTTCTTCGCCTAACAACAAAGAACAAATAGAAGTACCCATCGTCATCACAAGTTTTCCTGGCTCAGCTACACCCATCGCTGGGACAGACACATGGGCATCAACATTCCCAACGGATACAGCTATTCCCGCATTCAATCCAGTTATTTTAGCCATCCCTTCTGTCAGTTCACCAGCTTTTGTTCCAATGGAAACAACTTCACCGCGAAGCTTCGTATCCGTTAGATTTTCTAAACGAGGATCGAGTGCTTTAAAGAACTCTTTACTTGGATAGCCATCTTTTTTATGCCAGATTGATTTATAACCTGCCGTACAGCTATTACGCACTAAATTGCCCGTCAATTTTGACGTTACCCAGTCGGTCGCTTCAACAAAGCGATCTGTTTGCTCATAAATTTCTGGTGCTTCATTTAAGATTTGCCAAATTTTTGCGATCATCCACTCTGAAGAAATCTTGCCGCCATACCTTTGTAAAAAGGCTTCTCCTCTTTGTTCTGCAATCTCATTCAATTTGTTAGCTTCATCTTGCGCCGCATGGTGTTTCCATAGCTTTAACCAACTATGCGGATTGTCTTTTAATGCTGGGTTATTCGATAAAGGTTCACCTTGTTCATCAATCGGCAGCATTGTACACGCTGTAAAATCGATACCTAGTCCAACGATATCATCTGGATTGACGCCCGATTGTTGTAAGACAGCTGGAATGGAGTTCTCTAACACCTCAAGATAGTCTTGCGGATGTTGTAAAGCCCATTCATAGCCCAATTGAATATCCGTACCTGGCAGCTTTTCATCTATTACACTATGGCGATAAGGTGTAACATGGTCAGCAATTTCTTGTCCATTTTCTAATGAAACAAGAACCGCACGACCAGATTGTGTACCATAATCGACTCCAATTGCATACTTTTCAGTCATTTGTAAGCCTCCTTAGCTCTTTTGTCCGTAATAAGCTTTCGCTCCATGCTTGCGAAGATAATGTTTATCCAACAATGTTTGGTCCATATCAGGTGTGTCTGGATTCAATTGGTACATCTGTAAAGCCATTTTAGCGACTTCTTCCAATACAACCGCATTATGTACCGCCTCCTCAGGGTCTTTCCCCCAGGAAAAAGGTGCATGACTATGAACAAGTACACTCGGTATTTCGTTTGGATCGATGTCTGTAAACGTTTCAATAATGACATTGCCCGTCTCATGCTCGTAGGCACCATTGATTTCATCTTCAGTCATTGTTCGTGTACAAGGTATCGTTCCGTAAAAGTAATCTGCATGCGTTGTCCCTAATGCAGGTAGACCTCTTCCTGCTTGCGCCCAACTTGTTGACCAAGGTGCGTGAGTATGAACAACACCACCGATATCAGGAAAGTTTTTATATAAGACAATATGGGTAGGTGTATCAGATGAAGGTTTTAACTTACCTTCCACTACATTTCCGTCAAAATCCACAACAACCATATCCTCTTTTGTCAACTCATCATAAGGCACGCCACTCGGTTTAATGACAATCAGTTTGTCCTCCCTACTGATACCGCTTACATTGCCCCATGTAAACGTAACTAAATGGTGTTTCGGCAATGCTAAATTCGCATCTAGCACCTGTTGTTTCAACTCTTCCAACATATTTACTCCCACCTCTCGCAAACAAAGATATACGTACATGTTATTGTACCTGTTTTTATATTAATACAAAACGTACGTACAATCAATAGAATTATGTTTTTTTCATAAATAAACAGTGTGAAGGTTCTTTTAAAAGACTTTTCCGTTCCTACTCATCGGTAGATCAAACAGTGCACGAAACAACTTCACCTAATCTACAAACAAAAAAACATCTCCATACTCATCACACCAAATGTGATTGTACGAAAATGTTATTTTTCATCATTTATTTCACTATTAAACCTTTACTTCTTGTCCATTCTCAAGATATAGAGAGCTTCCATTATGACAAATGGTCAATCCTTCCCCTTCAACAACCAAATAACTGATTACATCTCTTCCAAGATGAACCTTCAGCAATCTTCCCTGGTACTGTACATGAAAATCAAGGGAGTTCCATTCATCCGGAAGAAAAGGCGCGAAGGACAGACCACTTTCTTTCACTCGTAAACCAGCAAATCCATAGACAATGGCTAGCCACGTACCACCCATATTCGCCATGTGCAGACCATCTTTTGTATTACCTTGTGTATTATCCAAATCCAGTCGGGCTGTTTCATTAAAATAAGCATATGCTTTCTCTTTATAGCCTAATTTAGAAGCCATAATACTATACACACAGCCAGATAATGATGAATCATGTGTTGTAATTTGTTCATAGTAATTATAGGAGTTTTGCATCGTTTCAATATCTTGTTCATCCTCCAATAAAAAATGAGCCAAGACAGTATCGGCTTGCTTACACACTTGGTATCTATACAATGTTAATGGATGATAATTCAACAATAGTGGAAATTTCTCTTTTGGCGTATTTTCTAGATCCCAACGTGCCTTTTGTAAGAAGCTGTCATCTTGTGCATTCATTTTGTATGTTTCATCATAAGGGAGATACATCTTTTCCCCAGCATCTGTCCACTGCTGTACTTCAAACGCAGTCAACTCTAGGCGGTTAATAAGCTGCTGTAGATGATTGCTATCCTTTTCATGCAACAAATGAAATACCTTAACAGCCCACAGTAAATTATGCTTGGCCATCACATTTGTATAGTAATTATTATTCACGATACATGTATACTCATCCGGACCTGTTACGCTATCAATCCTAAATTGACCTTCGTGCATATGACCTGTATCCGCCCATAAACGAGCGGTTTCAAAAAGCACCTCAGCCATATAATCCTTTAAAAATGCCTCATCCTGCGTAACTAAATAATATTGAATATAGCTATACGCCACATCAGCACTAATATGATACTGCGCTGTGCCCGCTGGAAAAAATGCTGAGCTTTCTGGCCCTGTAATCGTTCGCCACGGGAATAGAGCACCTTTTGTATGTCCAAGCTCTTTAGCTCTCACCCTGGCACTATCTAAAATAGAATAGCGATGCAGCAATAGATTTTTTGCGATTTCAGGGCTGGTCATTAAGAATACTGGAAACATATAAATTTCAGTGTCCCAGAAATAATGACCCTCATAGCCTTCACCAGATAATCCTTTTGCTGCAATATTGCTAACGGGGTCTTTACCGACTGATTGTAAAAGTTGGTAAAGATTAAATCGAATACCTTCTTGCAATCGTTTGTCTCCATCTATCGCTACATCAGACTTACTCCAAAAGTGATCCAGATACTCTTTCTGCTCTAGCAGAAGATCCTCGAAAGTTGTCGCTGCAAGCTGTTGTTGAACAGCAATCGCTTTATCAATAACAGCTTCGCCATGCCGTAGCGTATCTGTATACACATTATACTTTGTAAAGTGAATCGTCCCATTTCCTTCAAATGTATAGGTCTGTTCCACGCTACTATCCGTAGCTTTACTATCATACTGATAGTTCCCAGATGTCACTTGCATTGAAGCGATACAAGCCACTTCCAGCTCGGTAGCATACGTACGATTTTTGACAATGCTCCATTGTTCTTGCTGCTCAGCCTCTACTACATGGAGGCGTTTCGCATGACCAGAAGCAATTCGCGGATCCGTTTTATCGACAAAGTTAGACACATCGCCATTCACCGTTGAAATAATTTTCACTTGTTGAATAGGACCCATAGGAATGATTTTTACATCAATCGCAAACAATTCCTTTGTTATAAAAGAAACGAGCCGTTTAAAATGAAGCTGAACTTCTTGTCCTTTAGGCGATTTCCAATGAATGATCCGTTCAGTAAATCCCTTATCCATATGTAAATTTCGTTCGAAGTGAATGACTTCTCCCTCAAACAAAGAAAAAGCTTCATCCTCAATCAAGATTTGGATCGTTTGTCCATCAATCACATTGACAATTTTTTGCTGGATGTCGGGAAACCCATGTAGCTTTTCTCCATACTGAAGATCTATTTCATCATGAAAAGCATTTATGTATGTTCCTCGAATAGATGTATACGCCTCATGATAGCCTTCTTCAAAATTCCCTCTGACACCTAGATAACCATTGCCCAAGGACAAAAGACTTTCATTTAACAATAGGGTTTCATGATCTAGCTCTGATTTTGTTAATGTCCAAGTCATTTTCCACACTCCTTAGCTAATTGTTCTTTTTTCTATATAACGCTTAATAATTTCATCAAAAACCAATTCGGAAGTGTTTGCTACTAAATAGTCAGCTTGTGCTAATTGTTCCACTGCCCCTACACCTACAGAGAACATGAACGCGCCATTAATAGCTTCCACACCTGCCTCTGCATCTTCAATTCCAATGCATTCTTCGTAGGGTACTCCTAAAAAGTCAGCAGCTGTCGTAAAGGTTTCTGGATCGGGCTTACCTTTCTTCACCTGTGATGCATCTACAATATAGTCAAAGTAATGCGTAAGTCCAAGCCTATCTACAATGTTTTTCGCATTATTACTCGCTGAACCAAGCGCAATTTTCATTTGATGTTCTTTATTTTCTCGTAATAACTGCTCAATCCCTGGCAAAATATCATCCGTGTTAACTGACTCTACTAGCTCTAGATAATGATTATTTTTTTGATTAGCAAGTCTCTGCTTTTCATCACTGGATAACGACAGCATAGAAGGCTCCAAAGCTAAAATTCGCTCCAAAGACTCCAAACGACTGATGCCTTTGAGCTGCTCATTAAATTGTCGATCAATCGTTATATCAATTCCCTCCGCTAGTTTCTGCCATGCTAAAAAATGAAATTCTGCTGTATCCGTAATGACACCATCCAAATCATATATAAAAGCCTTTGGGTATTGTGACATAGCTACCTTCCTTTCCTCATCAGATCATCCTGACACTTTGTCGCTCCACTAATTGATGCTCCACATAGACATGCTGCCGTTCCAACTTATTTTCCATCAAATCTTGTAACAGCAATGCTGCCACTTTACCAATTTCCATAAAATCCTGGCCAACTGTCGTCAGCTGCGGCTGTGTGTATCCACTAATGACCAAATCATCAAATCCCGTAATCGAAATGTCTTCTGGGATACTTAACCCTGCTTCTTTAACTGCCTTCATGACACCAAATGCCATTAAATCACTAAAGCATAGGAATGCCGTCGGTTGTTCTGTTTGAAGATAGACCTTCGTCAGCTCATATGCATCCTGCTCTGAAAATTGAGCGTACAGTACTTTGTCATCGCATAAGTCTAAGTCATTTGCTTGAAAGGCCTGTTGCACGCCTTTCATGCGCTCCGCATTGACATACGTTTCCTTCGTTCCAGCCACGACAACAATATCACGGTGATTACGCTCCAATAAATAACTAGCTATTTCCTTACTCGCAACAGCATTATCAATCGACACACTGCCAATCAATCCATTGTCCGTTTCTGTCATAATATCGAACACAACACAGGGAATATTGGTCGTAATCAATTCTTTATAATAAGAATCATCTGTTCGAATTCCTTGTAAAAGTGCACCGCCAATATTGCGCTCTCGACAATATTGAACATAGCTTTTTTGCTTCTGCTCCTGCGAATCAATGAGATAGATGGATAATTCAAATGGACCTGCAGATACAGCCGAATAGACCCCCTTGAATATATCAAAAGCATTATTATCTTTCTCATTATCATTAAAAACGCCTGATGATATTAAACCAATTGTCATTTGCTTTTTAGATGACAGGTTTTTAGCCACTACATTCGGCGTATAGTTCAATTCCTTAGCAACTTCAAAAATTCTTTGCTTTGTTTTTTCACTAACATCTGTGTAATTATTAAATGCTTTTGATACAACGCCAATGGACACTCCTGCTTGTTTGGCAACATCTTTGATAGTCGTCACTTGACCGCACCTTCCCCAATTCCTTTAATAATATGCTTTTGTGCCAGAACGTAGAAAATTACAACTGGAATAATCGTCAGCATCAGACCGGCCATCGCTAAATTCCACTTAATCGTAAACTCGCCAAAGAAGTAAAAAGTAGAGAGCGGAATCGTTCGTAATCCTTTATCAGTCAACGTTAACGATGGCAATAGGTAATCATTCCAAATATTAATGACGTTTAAGATCATCACTGTTACTGTGATTGGCTTTAGCATTGGGAAAATGATTCGCCAAAACACACCGAATTTTGTAGCCCCATCTATTGTTGCTGCTTCTTCCAACGTAATCGGAATTGATTTAATGAAACCATGATACAAAAATACTGAAATACTTGAACTGAATCCTACATGCATGAATATTAAGCCTTCGCGCGTATTAAACATTGGAATATGCAGCTCATTCGTAATCGTTCCCATTAATTGCATTAGCGGCATCATAAGTGTTTGAAATGGAATTAGCATTGTTGCAATAAACGTCATGAATATAATATTACTCAGCTTATTATCCGTTCTTGCCAACATCCATGCCGTCATAGAAGATAGTACGACAATAATTAGAACAGAAAGTATTGTAATATACAATGAATTTCCGAGTGCACTTAAAAAACCCATCTTTTCCATTGCTTCTGTATAATATTGAAAGCTAAATTTCTCAGGTAACGCAAGTGCATTATCATAAAGCTCTTGACGATTTTTAAAGGAGTTGACAATGATGATATAAATAGGAGATAAGAAGAAAAGCGCTGCCAGAAAAAGTAATACTTCCTTTGCATACTTACTAAGTATTTTCATCACATTTCAACCTCCCTTTTCTTCGTAACATACACTTGAGTCAACGTAATTGCTGCAACAACAAAGAAGAAAATAATCGCTTTAGCTTGGCCAAATCCATAATTACCATAGCCGAAAATCTCATTATAAATATTCATTGCGAACATTTCCGTAGCGTTCGCTGGACCACCGCCTGTTAAACTCAGGTTGACATCATAAATTTTAAATGCTGATGACAGTGTTAAAAATAGACTGATAGTAAATGCCGGCATTAATAAGGGGAATGTGATTTTTCTAAATCGCTGCCAGCCCGTTGCCCCATCAATTTTAGCTGCTTCAATGACATCATTCGGAACGCCTTGAATCCCCGCAATGTAAATGATCATTACGTATCCGGCCATTTGCCATGTAAAGACGAACACCATCGCGTATAAAGCATAATCCATATCCATTAGCCAGTTAAAAAAGATGCCATCTAATCCTGTTATATCTCCGATTAATGTAAAGACATCCAAAAATATGAATTGCCAAATATAACCGAGTATTAAACCACCAATTAAGTAAGGCATAAAGACCAGCGTTCGCGCGACATTCGCTACACGAAGTTTGGATGTGACGAGCAATGCAGCAGTTAGCCCAACGATATTTACTGAAATAACTGCTAATATCGTAAACACTGTTGTAATCCAAGCAGATTTAAGAAAACGCGCATCATCAAATAAGCGTATAAAATTGTCTAATCCGACAAATACTTTCGGATTTGCTGCGATTCCATCCCATTCAAAAAAAGAATAATAGATTCCTATTAAGAAAGGAATAATTACTACTGTTGTAAAAATCACTAATAATGGAGCTGTAAATAAGATATACCAGCCTCTATTTCCTTTTTTCATTACAAAAATCACCGCTTTCTTGTAGATATACAAGTTACATAGAGCTTTTGTCAACTCTTTAAATAAGTACTGGGTATACTTTTTCAAGTACACCCAGTCATTTAATATACTACTTTACTGCGTTTTTCCATGCGTCATCCAACTTGTCGATGAATTCTTTACCTGTCATATCTTTAGACAAGAAGAACTCTTGTGCAACAGGTGTAAAATCATTTGGAACAATATTCGCTGGGTAATAGTTTTGTGCCCATGGAATTGTTTGTCCTTTATTCGAAGCATCAAGCACATCTTGTGATAGTGGATCTAGTTCACCAGCATCAACATTTGTTAGAGCAGGGACAAAGCCAAACTCTTCTACAATATAGCGATGGCCAATTTCACTTGTTGACATCCAATTCAAGAAGTCATTAGCTGCTTGTACTTCAGCTTCGTCTTTCATACCATTGATAGCCCAGTTGTTCCCAACACCGACAGCCATTTTGTCATTACCCAATAATGGGAATGGTAGCATACCTACTTCAAAATCAAAATCGAACTCTGAAAGCATTCCGAAAGCCCAGTTCCCTTGGTGGATCATTGCCGATTTACCCGCTGCAAAATCACCAATTTCTTTATCATACGTTACGTCTAATGGACTAGGTGTATTATTTTTAATCGTTTCCATGAAATCTCCGAACTCTTGGAATTCCTTTGTATCTGCCATTGTAACTTCACCACTCGTCAATTTATCGATAAACGCGTAGTGATCAGGTTGGATAGAGAATGGATAGTTACTAATATGACCAATTAAGAAATAAGCGTCTTTCGCAAGGCCAAGCCCATTAATCCCTTCAGCATTAAATTTTTCCATTGTTTTCACAAATGATGCATAGTCAGCAACATCCTCTGGCTTCACTAAATCTTTGTTGTACACTAAGCCAAATCCTTCAACACCATATGGAACACCGACAATTTTGTCCTCAAGCTTTAATTCCATACCAGGAGCAATATAGCTCACGTACTCTTCAGACGATAAATCATGGACATACGATTTCAATTTTTCAGCTTCCAGCACATGCTGAAGGCTAAAAATAGATGGTCCCTGGTTACTATTCAAACGAATTTGTAGCTGTTGGAAGTAATCATCACCTGTTGTTCCCCAAACCTCTACTTCAACACCTGTTTCTGCTGTGTACTCCTTTGCAAGTGCTTCTAACTGATCAGAAATTTCAACTTTACTTTGGAAGATTGTGATTTTTTGGTCGGTTGCTTCATCAACCTTATCAGCGCCTCCAGTGCTTTCCTTGCCCGTTGCTGTACCTCCGTCTTTCGTGCCACCACCACATGCAGCTAAAAGAAGTAATAATGCAATGAGTAACAAACTACCAAATGTTCTTTTTTGTAATTTCATGTCAATTCCTCCCCTTCTATTTTGAACTTCTATAGTGAATAAAATGAGCAAGTCATTTTATAACTACCAAATAACTAACCTTCAATCGGTACTTCAAGATAGTTATTACACGTATACACTGTTCCAGCCGTTTCAAACTCGATTTGTTCGTTATTGGCTACGTTGACAGTCAACAGAGATGATGTGATGACTATTGTGACGGGCTGACCGCGCCAGTGAATCGTAAACGTCATACCTTGCCAATGCTTTGGTATTTTTGGATTAATATGCAGCTCTCCATTAACAAGTCTGATTCCGGCAAATCCAAAGATGGCCGATTTCCAAATCCCTCCAATAGAAGCTGCATGAATCCCATCATCCGACGTATCCATTAGTGGACCTAAATCAATTTCACAAGACTTTTTAAATAAGGAATAAGCCAAACCTGTATCACCCAAATCATTGGCCAGTATGGCATGTGTCACTAAACTAAGTGATGAATCATGCAAAGTTCTCGGTTCGTAGTAATTGAAATTGGCCTGTTTAACAGCCTCAGAAATACGTATATCATCATGTAAAAAGGTTTGTTGCAGCAAGTAAAATATGATTAATGTATCGGCCTGTTTCGTTACTTGCAAGGCATTAATTTGCTCTGGATTATAGTCCCGATAGATCGTTCTTACTTGTTGCTGATTTTTATATTTCGTCAAATCAATTTCCTGTAGTTGCAAATATGTATCATCCTGCGGTATGACTAAGTCCTCTTCACGTGGATTTGGTAAATAAACTCTCTCTGCTGTTGCTTGCCATTGCTCATAAGTCGTAGTCAACTCTAACTTTTCTACTAATTTTTGAAGTAGTAGTTGATTTTCCTGTTCCAGCTCTTCATAATAGCGCATTGCCAATTTTATATTAAAATACGCCATATAATTCGTAAAAGCATTATTATTAACATGCTCTTTATATTCATCAGGACCAATGATATTCGTAATCACGTATTGCTGTTTTGCCTCATCCCACTCAAGGCGGCTAGCCCAAAACTTTGCCGTATCAAGCACGATTTCGTAGCCATACTGATCCATAAATGCCTGATCACCCGTTACACTACTGTATTGATAAACTGCAAAGGCAATATCGGCAGAAATATGCTGTTCAATAAAACCCGACCAAATTTTTGTTTGTTCGCCGGTAACAATATCAATATCTCCCCAGATAGGCGTTACTTCCCCATCCGTTGGCCAAGCCATTTCCCATGGATACATTGCACCTGCATAGCCATTGTCAGCAGCTTTTTTTCGGGCCCCTACTAGACCATGATAGCGATAGAGTAAGAGAGATCTTGCCACTTCTGGATTTGAAAAAGTAAAAAACGGTAGAATGAATAATTCTGTATCCCAAAACGAATGTCCTTTATAGCCTTCGCCACTCAACGCTTTCGCAGCTATTCCCATACGCTCATCATGCGCGGGGGTCATAATCGTTAAATGATACAATGAAAAACGCATGGCTAGTTCATCGAAGCCATCATCACTCGTAATTTCAACATTATAAGCATTCCAGATTTTGCTTTGCCATGCCTCTTGATGCGAAAGGAACAGCGAATCATAGCCTTTTGCAGCGCATTTTTTTAATTCTTGTAAGGAAAACTCACGTAGTTGCTGAAGATTGTACTGTGCATTGTCAATTTCCTTATCCCGACTCGTATAGACCGTCGTCAACTTTTCCATGACGAGCGTATCTGCAGGCTCTAGACTAAAATCATATGTTAGCCACACTTTTCTCCGATTCATATTCATGTCAGGAACTTCAATGCTTTCTTGACCATTGACCATTATTTTATGGGCTGTATTCACCACAATATCAATATTCGACTCATTTGTTGTTTGGACCAATTGGATAAATCGATTGTCAAATATTCTTCGTTCTCCTTCAAGACAATGTTGCGAGCCAGAATTGGTCATCTGCGCATTGATACCTGAATCAAAGGCAATATGGATGGGATGCGTTAGACTTTCAATTTCCATTGTCATACCGATTAGATGTAAATGTTCCAATGACACAAAGCGCTTAAAAAGAAAACGCAAGTCTTTTCCCGCCGGCGAAGTCCAATGGAAACTTCTTGTTAGCTCGGCTGTTTTTAAGTTTAATTGGCGTATGTATCCCTTTGTTTCTCCAAAGTCTAGGCTAAACCGTTCGCCATCTATGCGTAAGTCAATTGCTGTGATATCGGCCAAGTTAGGAAGTTCAGTTACTTCATTGTCCTGCGCTTTGTTGAATGTACCACTAACAAACAAACTCCTTTTTTCTTTGCTATAGGATTCTTCCATTGCAGATCGCAATCCCATATAGCCATTTCCGAGATACATAATTGCTTCATTTTTGCCGAGTGTATTCGGGGAAAAGGCTATTTCTGAAACAACCCAATTTTCGAGTCCTTCCTTTCCCTGTGAATAATCCATCATATTAAGGTTTGCCTCCTTTTACGAAAACGTTTTTGTTTTAGAGTAAAAAAAACTATTTAAGTTACATTATTCATTTAGGTATACTTACGAAAACGTTTTTGTTTTAAAATAAAAAATATTGAATGCGCTTTCATTGCAAGTATAGACGATACATTTCAAATTGTCAATCATCTATTTTTTATATATAGGGAAGAAAAGAATAGCTAGCTTTTTACTTGAATAAAAGCCGCCAAAGATACAATTTTGGCGGCTGAAGTTTTTACCATGGTCCTTCCCACTGTCATTTTAGGAAGTGTCACTTGTATACAGATGTTTCCTATAACGCCTTATTAACGCTCGTCAACAAACCCTGGTTTTTTAAGCATTCTAAAAATATTTTTCTTATACTCTTCAACACCAGGCTGATCGAAAGGATTGACGCCTAATAAGTAGGCACTCATCGCAACAGCAGTTTCAAAGAAATAAATCAGATAACCAATATGATAAGCATCGTGCTTGCCAGCTGTCAGTAAAATAAGAGGAACACCGCCCGCTTCATGTGCTTGCATCGTTGCTTGCAATGTTACTTCATTAATTTCATTCATTGTTTTATCTGCAAGATAGTTCAGTCCATCCAAATTATCAGCAGAAGTAGGGATTGCGTTATCTTCCATTGACTCTTCAAATTTCACAAATGTTTCGAATATCTCACGTCGTCCATCTTGAACGTATTGACCCATTGAGTGTAAATCGGTTGGGTACGCCACAGATGCTGGATAAATCCCCTTACCATCCTTGCCCTCACTCTCGCCAAAGAGCTGCTTCCACCATTCGTGGAATGTCGCAAAACGAGGAGCAAAGCTTGCCAAAATTTCAACATTAAAGCCTTCATTTAACAAATGATTACGTAGTGCTGCGTATTGATAAGCACTATTCGAGGCAATATCCCCAGTAGAAAACTCTTGTACAGCATCCTTTGCACCACTCAGCAATTGCTTAATATCGATTCCAGCAATCGCCAACGGAAGAAGTCCTACAGGTGTAAATACTGAAAAACGGCCACCAACATCATCTGGAACAACGAAAGAAGCAAATCCTGAACGGTTCGTCAATTCGCGTAATGCACCGACTGATTTGTCTGTAATCGCTACGATTCTTTCGCTAGAAGAAGCACCGTAGCGACCTTCCATATATTCCAACAAAATTCGGAAAGCAATTGCCGGTTCTGTCGTTGTGCCAGATTTTGAAATAACGATAACCGCAACTTCTTTGCTACTAATATACTGGAGCAATTGTTTCATATACGTACCACTTAAATTTTGACCCGCGAAGATAACTTCAGGATCCTCTGAGTTCTTTTCAAAATAAGGAGAAAGTGCATCTTGAACAGCTTTCGCCCCTAAATAGGAACCACCTACACCAATGACAACAACGATTTCAGCTGCTTTCCGTAACTTGTCAGCGACTGCTAAGACGTCTTCCAGTTGATTTGCTAGTACTTCCTCCGGAAGATTACGCCAGCCCAAAAAGTCTGCACCTTTAGATGTACCATTCGCCATGTCACTATGAATCTGTTTCACTTGTTCACCAAAAACCTTCTCCAACTCACTTGTTGCCATTAATGACTGATTGACTGTTACAGGTGATACCATTTCAACATTCCTCATTTCTTTTCATAATGATTCTGTGATAATTTTTCCACAATCGTCATGACATCCACTTTTATGGCCGATAAAAGCTCGTCACTTTTCACCTTTGTATCTGCCTTGACACCAAAATAAAATTTGATTTTGGGTTCTGTTCCAGATGGACGGATGGCAAACCATGCCTCATCTGCTAATTTGAATTTTAACACATTTGCTATAGGTAAATCGAGTAATTGCTGAATTCCCACCTTTAAATTGTTAGCATAGCCAGTCGAATAATCTTCAATAATCGATAACGGTTGCTTAAACTCCTCCACAAATGATGCCGAGCGGAAATAGTTCATGATTTCATCAATCTTGGCCATTCCAGTTTTGCCTTTGAGCTGAATCGATTCCAATCCTTCCAGATAATAGCCATAACGCTCATACAAAGCATGCAACCCTTCTAATAAGGATTGACCATTTGCTTTATAGCGAGCTGCAACCGAGGCAATTAAGACTGAAGCCTGAACAGCATCTTTATCCCTTACGAAATCGCCTATCAAATAGCCGTAGCTCTCTTCATACCCTATTAAAAAAGTTGATGCTGCATTTCCTTCAAACTCCAACACTTTTTCACTAATAAACTTAAATCCTGTCAGTACATCAATTGTTTGCATACCAAAGTTATCTGCAATAGCACGCCCCAGTTCGGATGTAACAATTGTCTTTAGCACAGCTCCATTTGCTGGTAACGTACCGCGATTCGATTTGTCCTCCAGCAACGCATGCACGAGTAATGCGCCAATCTGATTGCCTGTTAGAAAAACATACTTATTTTGCCCATCACGAACAGCCACACCCATGCGATCTGCATCTGGATCTGTAGCAATGAGTAAATCTGCTGTCACCTTTTGGCCATATGCCAGCGCCATATCAAAGGCTTGAGCCTCTTCAGGGTTCGGAAACTTAACAGTTGTAAAATCAGGATCTGGAATGGCCTGTTCGCTAACAATTGTTACATTTGTAAATCCAGCTACCTCCAACCCTTTAGACACTAGTTTCCCGCCAGCTCCATGAAGTGGAGAGTAGACAATCGATAAACGCTTATCAAGCTCACCCTCTAATAAAATCCTGTCCAATTGCTTTAGATAACGATTGCTCATATCTTGATCTAAATAAGTCAATAATCCCTCTGCTACAAGATTTGTTTCTTCCATGACCTGTACTGAAAATAAATCTTCAATACTTTCCGTATAAGCCGTAATCGCATTTGCCGCCTCTAACGTAACTTGTCCACCGTCTTCTCCATACACTTTCAATCCATTATATTCTGCTGGATTATGACTTGCGGTAATGACAACACCTGAAAATGTATTCAACTCTCGAATCGCAAAGGATAGTAATGGCGTTGATTGAAGTTCATCAAATAAAAAAGAACGAATTCCGTGACTGCCAAGTACTTTCGCCACTTCAAGACCAAATTCCGCCGACAAATGTCGAGAATCATACGCAATAACAACGCCACGATTTTTCGCAGTTTCTCCATGATTCTTGATATATAAAGCAAGCCCCTGCGCTGCCTTTCTTACCGTGTAAATATTCATCCGATTTGTGCCAAATCCAAGTTCACCACGAAGCCCGGCAGTACCAAATGACAGATTTTTATAAAAACTATCCTCCAATAAAGCTTGATTATTTTTTTCATTCAATAGTTGTTGCTTGAGTGTCGCTTCCAAGTTTTCTTCAGCAAACCATTTTTCAGCTTCTATTTGCCAAGTCACATAAAAAACCTCCTAAATAATATATAAGTTACGCCGGTTCGAATACATCGACTAACAGCAATGACACTGCTCCCAACAATGTGGCATCATCCCCAAGTGTCGTAATGCCTATTTGAGTTTGTTTCGCCTGTGGTGTCAAAGCCCGCTTTTCAATTGTTTTCACTATTTCCGGCAAAATAAGTGACCCCGATTTTGTGACCCCGCCACCGAGCACAATTTTTTGCGGGTTAATAATATGAATGAGATTCGTTAAACCAATGCCGATAATTTCTCCTGTTTCCTTAAAAAGAGTTATATATTCTTCATGTCCACTCATGGCCAGTTCATAAACTTGTGCGCCCGTCATCTGCTGAACCTCGGCATTTGGTGGTAGCAAATACTCTTTTGCCCGCCTAACAATTGCCGGACCAGTTATAAATGTTTGCAAGCATCCGCGATTACCACATTCACATATTTCACCGTGCAAATCAATGGTCATATGGCCAACTTCACCCGCAATATCTTGTGCTCCATGATAGAGCTTTCCATCAATGACGAGCCCAGCGCCTACACCATGACCAATATTGACAGCTAACATACTGTCAACCTCACCTTGATCACCAAACCAGGATTCCCCTAGTGCCATTGCTCTTGCATCGTTCTCTACTTTAACGTTTAACATAAATTCTTTTTCAAGTTCTTCTTTAATAGGGATATTGGTCAAACCCAGAATAGGTGCAAATAGAGATGTACCTGTTTCAACCTCTACAACCCCGTGCATTGCTACACCTATTCCAATCATATTATCCATAATTGTAGGCGTAGATTGCATACAATCATGAATACATTTTTTCAGAATTTCGAGATATTGATCATTTGTAATAGGTGTTGTCAGCATACTAGAGGAACGCTGAATAACACTCCCTGCTAAATCCACGAGAATACAGTCAATTTTTTCTGGTCCCGCATCTACACCAATAACGTAAAAAACCTTCTGATTAATAAGAAGCATAGTTGGCTTCCGCCCGCCCTTGGACTCACCTTGCTTACTTTCTATCACAATCCCCTGTTCAATCAATTCTTTGACATTACTACTCACCGTTGGAGGCGTTAATTTCGTTTCTTTTGCAATTTGTGCCCTAGAAATAGGGGCATCCGTTCGTATTTTATTGAGTATGATGGATTTATTCACCGATTTCATCCATTGGAACGTACCTTGTCGCATGATTAGGCTCCCTTTATATAGTTATTTTACTTTCACAGAAGAACCAATTTCTGCTGATTCTAATGCAGCTAAAGTCACCTTATGTGTCCGATACGCGTCTTCATAGTTAGATAGAATCCGAGACGAATCACCTGTACGTACCGCATCGATAAATACTTCACTTTCGGTTTGATAAGGGTTAGCTATATCGACAAATGTAGTTGTCGAATCTATTCCTGATACCTTTAGATGCTTAGGTGACCAATCAACTATGCCTTGATCTGTAAACAAAGTAATGCCCGTTTTATCTACACTTTCTGGGAGTATACAAGTATTCGACAAATTAGCGACAATCCCATTATGTAGTTTCAACGTTACCGTTCCCACATCTGCTACAGTTACTGACTCATCCTGCGCCGACAAAATTCGGTTCCCAAATACTGCACTAACTTCTTCTATTTCCCCACAAATATAGCGCAATAAATCAACAATATGCGTTGTCTGTTCGATAAATTGCCCTCCAGAACTGTCTTGATCTTTCCACCAAGGTACTTTAGGCATGCTCGACATATAATACCCAAGAACAATACCGATATTCTGATCATTTATCTCACTTTTCAACTTCGCAATCGAATCACTGTAGCGATAATGATAACCTACTGATGTAATCAAAGGAGTTTTCTTGAGTTCTGCCATTACCTTTGCAGGAATTTCATTATTTTGACTCAACGGTTTTTCTATAAAAAATGGAATTCTTCGTTTGATTAAAGCCAGTTCTATCTCGCCATGCACCATTGGTGGGACACAAATATAGACAGCATCTAAGTGACTAGCATCCAGCATCATATCTAAATTTGCATAACCGATAGCATGTGGGAATTTAGCGGCCATTGCCTCTGCTTTCTCTAAACTTGTACCGTATACAGCTGTTATCTCTACACCTTCTAATTCCGATAAAATCCCCGCATGAAACATGCTGAAATAGCCAGTTCCTATCATTCCTACTTTTATCGTCAATATAACCCCTCCATTGCTTTTTTAACTACGTTATGGGTAGACTTACTTTTAATTTCATTAGTTAATTAACTTAATTAAATGATAGCACATTCACAGCAATTTCTATAGTATCAATCGTTGTAAAATTCCTCGGGATTCAAAAAAGATAGCTATTTACTCGAAAATCGAATAAGTAGTTATCTTAATTTCTTGAATCATCTTTGCAATGATTTTATTCTCAAACAATCAATTTAAATAATTCAAGATGAACAGTGACTTTATCAACTTCCCAATCTAAACACACCTATCTCCTCATTCAACTGTTCAGCAAGTGATGCCAATTGCTGAGCTCTACGAGAAACTTCATCCATTGCACTAGATGTTTCATGCGTAGTCGCCGCCACTTGCTCTACTCCTGCGGCAGATTCTTCCGATACAGAAGCAATATCTTGAATCAAATTGTTCATATGATTACTATTTCCCGCGATCAGCTTCAAATTCGATGAGATAGCAATTATTTTATTTACAATATCGGACACAGAGCTATCAATAACTTCAAAATTCTGTCCTGTTTTTTCAATTTGCACCGTCCCTTCCTTCACTTCCTCATAGCCTTTATTTAATGAATTCACAACTTGATTTGTCTCGTTTTGAATATTGGTAACGATGGTTGTTATTTCTGAAACAGACATAGATACCTGATCGGCAAGCTTTCTTACTTCATCTGCAACTACCGCAAATCCTTTGCCATGTTCACCAGCTCTTGCTGCTTCAATAGCCGCATTTAAAGACAATAGATTCGTTTGATCGGCGATATTTTTAATAACAAGGACTAATTGTGAAATTTCCTCAGATTGTCGATCTAGTCCTTGAACCTGCTGAACAGCCCCTGAAACAATCGAATCGATTCGCTTCATCTGATTAACAGATTCTTTCATCAACAAAGTTCCCTCCGATGTCAATTGGAGGACCTTTGTTGATGTAGTGGCAATTTCTTGCCCACCCTGTTCAGAGCCTCTAACCGAAACTGTAAAGTCATTCATATTTGTCGATAAATCAGCGAGACTATTTGCTTGTGTATCAGTACCTATAGATAACTCTTCCATTGTTGTAGCAATTTGTTCACTTACTTGATTGACTTCAAATGCAGATTGAGTCAATATCTCACTTTGAGATGTCACTGCCCCTGAAGCATCCGTCACTTTGAATAAAATACTGCGTATACTTTGTTGCATTTGATGGACAGCTGCCGCTAATTGACCAATTTCATCCTTCCCTTCATACCCGATTGAATCCACGGTTAAATTTCCATTGGCAATTTCCGTAGTTATATGCACAACTTTATTTAAATGACGACTAATGATTTTACTAACCCATAATGTTAATAAAATACCCATTGCGATAACAATGATATTAGTCATAATAAGCAAACTTACACTTGAGCTTATTCGTTCTTTTGCATGTAGTACAGATGTCGCTTGTTCTGCATTGACTTCAACTATCAATTGATCGACCATATCGACAATTGAATCTTTTAATGAAGCAGATTGGGCCCGCAAAGAATTTGCAACAATATCATTTCCACTATCAATAGCTTCCGAAATATCATTTAGAAATAGTTGATTGATAGTAGCATCGTATGTCCGAATGTTATTTAACATCTTTTGTTGTTCAGACGTTGTTAAAAAAAGCGCGACTTCTTCTTTTACCGCGACGAAGTCTTGTTGAAGTGTTTCAAATGTTGCAACATAAGATTGATCTTTCGTAATGATAAAATCAGCAATTTGAACATCTTTACGTTGGACAAGAGCGCCCATTTGGGTCATATCATTGACATGAAGACTATCCTGTTCGATTTTTTCAATAGTACTGGCGACTCTAGAAAGTTGACCATAAACAAGAACTCCCGCAACAGCAAAAAGGATAGCTGCTAGTGAAAATGTTAGTAGGTATTTTTGTCCTATTTTCACATTTCGCCACCTCACTAGCGATGGAAACTTCACATTCCATTTTTTCTTTTTAGTCAATCTTCTCATGCCATATCCCCCATTGCTTATTTTAGGCGATTTTAGCCCTTAACAGACCCTGCCAACAACCCTCTGACAAAGTATTTCCCAAGGAATATATAGACGAGTAAAGTCGGTAAGGCTGCGAGTAATGCACCGGCCATTTGTACGTTCCATTGGACAATTTGACTTCCTGATAAGTTTTGTAACGCCACCATAACCGGCTGCTTACTACCTGTTGTAATCGTTACAGCAAATAGGAATTCATTCCAAATATTCGTAAACTGCCAGATTGCCACAACAACAAAACCTATAATAGATAACGGGATAATAATATGCCTAAAGATTCCCAAGAAATTCGCGCCATCAATTTGCGCCGACTCAATCAATTCATCAGGTATACTAGCGTAAAAGTTTCGGAACATCAATGTCGTAATTGGTAAACCATAGACCACATGAACAAGTACCAGCCCTGGAATTGTATTATAGAGCTCTATTGTCCGTAAAAATTGAATTAATGGAATCAGAATACTTTGATAAGGGATGAACATTCCGAATAAAATAAACGTGAATAGTGCATCAGAGCCCCTAAACTTCCACTTTGAAAGTACATAACCATTCATCGCTCCAAATAAGGCTGACAACAATGTTGCAGGAATGACCAAGTAAAAGCTGTTCAGCAAGTTCGGAGCCAAACTGTCAAAAGCCACCTTGTATGAACTAAAATCGAGTGCTGTTGGTAATGCCCACATTTGATCGATTGAAACTTCCGACAGTGGCTTAAGGCTTGTCATGACAATAACATAAATTGGTGTTAGAAAAAAAAGTGAAACGATAATTAGCAAAGTATATTTAATAATACTTCCAATTCGGATAGACGCCATTAATTTTCACCCTTTCTACTACTCCACAAATACGGAACAATAAATACGGCTACTAACAGCAACATAATAATTGCGATGGCAGCGCCATTTGCATAATAATTTCCTCTAAATGTTGTTTCAAACATGTACAAACCCGGGACATCTGTGACAAAGTTGGCACCCGATCCCGTCATCGCATAAATTAAATCGAATATTTTTAAGGAAATATGGGCCATGATAATAACAACACTCATGGTAATTGGCATAAGTTGCGGTAAAATAATTTTCATATATACTTGGAACTCTGTTGCCCCATCCATTCTAGCTGCTTCTCGTAATTCATCGCCAATACCGCGCAAGCCCGCTAGATACATAGCTAGCGAAAAACCGGTCATTTGCCAAACTGCAGCGATGACAACCGCTATAATGGCAACAGGTAAGCCAAACTCAATGCTTCCCCATTTAAATCCCGCCAAAATAGTCGTGTCTGTATACCATTTTGGCTGTATACCAAACAAATTTAAAAACTTATTAAAGCCTGTTGAAGGATGCAGTAACCATTGCCACACCACGCCAGTAACGATAAAGGATAAAGCCATTGGGAATAAAAATATATTCCTGAAAATAGACTCCCCTTTAAGTTTCTGATCAAGCAAAATGGACAATGCCAAACCTAGTAAAATAACAGCACCAATAAATAGAATAGTGAAAAACAAAGTATTGCGTAAATCCGCCTGAAAACGGAAATCATTAAATAAGTATAAGTAGTTTTTCAGCCCTGCAAATGAATAATCAGGCACAATCGTATTATAATTACTCAATGATATATACCCCGTCCAGCTGATAAACCCATAAACAAACACAATGACGAAAATGATAGAGGGCAATAAAAAAGCCATTGCTGTTAGCTGATCTTTTGATAGCTTCTTCTTTCTTTTATCTGGTATAGCCTTCTCCATCCTACTTCCTCCTCGTTTTGAGGCTTCCAATGTTTATAAATACTATAAAAATAGAGGGTGCCGCCACTCTATAAGGCTGGCACCCTCATCTTTTTACATATCAGGTGCTGCATTTTGTAATGCGTCCACAAAGTTTTGCACGTCTCTTTGTGTCACAAAAATATTAACCGCTTGGTTCGCTTTTGTAACAAAACCTTCCGAAGCAGCTGACCCGTGTGCAAGACTCGGGAACAATTTCGCTGTTTTGAAATCTTCAATCGTATCCTTACCATAGTCATCATATTTAGATGGATCCGCATCAATCCGCGCTGGGATAGAACCCTTTAGAGGATTAAATGCATCTTGACCTTCAACAGAGCCAAGTACTGTTAAGAATTGTTTTGTAGCCTCTATATCGTCGATACCTTTTGGCAATCCAAATGTATCTGTAATAACTGCGAAGTCACCAACTGTACCTGGGAATGCAAAGTAACCAAAGTCTTCGTTCGTGACAAGCTTTAAGTCATTGACGAAATATCCTTTCGCCCAATCCCCCATGTTAATCATTGCTGCTTTTCCTTCAGCCACTAGCTGAGCGGAATCTTGCCAATTACGTGAAGCGTGGTCTTCATTGACATAGTCAAGGATTTTCCCGAATTTCTCTGCCGCTGCAACAACTCTTGCATCTGTAAAATCAATTTCACCAGCGAATAGTTTAAGATAATCATCTCTTCCTAATTCAGCCGCTAAGACGTTTTCAAAAATTTGTGTCGCTTCCCATGATTCTTTATCCCCCAATGATAATGGGACAACGCCAGCAGCTTGTAGTTTGTCAGCTACTGCAAAAAACTCATCTACTGTTGTCGGTACTTCGATTCCGTGTTCTTTGAATACTTCCATGTTATAGAAAATTACATTTCCACGGTGAACGTTGACCGGAACTGAGTAAATATTGTCACCATTGCTGACCATTTCAATTAACGCATCTGGGAATTTATCCATCCAGCCATTCGCTTCATATAAGTCATTGAGTGGAGCCATTTTGTCAGCTGCAACCCAACTTTTGTTCAATTCTTCCCCACCATGTACTTGGAAAGTTGACGGTGGATCATTTCCTTGCATTCTTGTGGCGAGCACTGCTTTCGCATTCGTTCCTGCTCCTCCCGCGACTGCTGCATTTTCTACTTTGATTTCTGGATGAAGCTCATTAAATAGGCTAATCAGTGCAAGAAGTCCATCTTCTTCCCCTGCACCTGTCCACCAACTGAAGATTTCAACTGCGCTTTCCCCACCCTTATCCGATGAAGTATCCTTCGGTTTGTCCGTTGAACCCGAATCCGAGGTCGTGTCAGGTTTTTCATCTGATGTACAGGCCGATACGACAAGTGCTAGTGCTAGTAATACAAATAAGCCAAAAAACTTCTTCATAATTCTGCCCCCTCTTTTCTGTTGATAACGCTTACATTTTATATTGTATGATAATTCGGATATGTCAGGTTATAAAAAACCTGTACTTTTTTACGTTTTCCTTCATTTTTCAAAGAAACTGTCTTGAAATTGTCTTGGTGAGCTACGAAAATACTTTTTAAACACTCTGCTAAAGTAATTCGGGTCTTTATAACCAACCATAAAACTAATCTCTTTTAACGAATAGTTATTTTCTTCAATGAAAGATTTAGCACTTTCCATACGTGTTTTCGTCAAAAACTCGATAAAAGTTTCATCAAACTCTTCTTTAAAGAGGTTGGAAAAGTAATTAGGACTTAAATTGACAAAAGCTGCTACCTCCTCTAGCGTAATACCTGTTGCATAATGTGCTTCTATATAATCCTTTGCTTTTGTCATAGATTGTTTCGAGTGGCAATATTCATTCATATGCATACAGCACACATTCAAGTATGTATGCCAATCTTTATCAGAGCGCAAAGAAGAAATAGAACTTTTTGCAATAGAAATATTACGCCTTGAGAATATATTTTGTATCTGAATATATAAGTTTTCCTTCTCATCTACAGTTAGTATTTGCTGATTTTCTTTAAAAACCATAAGCGTTTCGTTATAATTTCCCTTTTCTACACCTTGTATAATTTGAGTGACTATATCCTCATGCTCAGTATATTGGTGATTTTCCTGAAAGAAACCATATTTACTTTTCTGATATTTCTTCAACTGAAAACTTGCCGTATAGGCTTCGCGATAGGATAATGGCAAATCGTCTAGCGAATCAGTGCTACGCCCAATACCAATAAATATAGGAACTCCGAGCCCCGATTGGATTGCTCTCGCTCCAGTCAATTGTTCCGCCTTTTCGATAACTATTGCAGATAGGACAAGTACAATAATTACATCATTCGCCTCATATAAGATGAATTGCTGGCGAAACTGCTTGACAAGCTGTTGTCTAATTTGCTGCACATCATAAGCATCCTCAGCACTGAACACCAAAAAATAACTAGTTTTCGTAGTAGAATATAACTGTTGATGCAAACCGACAACCTCTTGGTCTATCTCCTGCATTATTAATCTTCGTATCAATTTCTCCTTCAATAATTGTTGTTTTTCCTTTTCTATTGTTACTTCATGTAAAATTTCTTTCTGCACACGAAGCAGCGCATGACTGATTTCTTCTTTTTTTCCTGGCTTTAATAAGTAATCCTTAATACCATACTGCATAGCTTGTTTGGCATATTCAAAGGTATTATAGGCCGATACTAAAATGAATTTAACAGAAGGTTGCGCAGCATAGATCTGTTCGATTGCCTCCAAACCGTTTATACCAGGCATCTTAATATCCATAAAAATAATATTCGGTTGCAACTTTTCCGCTAACTCAATGGCCATCCGCCCATTAGCAGCCTCTCCTACAACATCCATTTCACTAAAATTCTCACGAATAAATTTCTTCATCGCCTGCCGCTCAAGTAATTCATCATCAGCGATTAAAATTCTCATCCTTTATCCCCCTCAAACAATTTGGGTAATAGTAGACGTATCGTAGTCGATTGTCCTATTTGTGATTCAATTTCAACTACATGAGTCGTTTGATAAAATAACTGTAGCCGTCTTATGACATTTGTTAAACCGATACCTGTTGAGTGTCCTACATGATCGTCTCTAGCCGATACAAGTGTTAATAAATCTGTAATTTTTTCCGGTTCGATTCCTTCGCCATTATCTTTCACCTCAACAATGACCTTTTCATCGGTTTGCCAAACAGTAATAGCAATCATCCCCCCTTCTTCCCGCTCCTCAATCCCATGAATAAATGCATTCTCAACCAATGGCTGTAGTGTTAGGCGTGGTATTTTAATAGCAAGGCAGGTTTCATCAATTTCGGTGATAAATTGAACGCGCTCCGAAAAGCGACTCTTTTGTATATTAAAATAGTCCCCGACAATCGCTACTTCATCCCCCAGCGTCACGTGTGTATCAATTTCACCTAAACTATGGCGCAATATGGCAGCGACTGAATCGATAAGACTCGAAGTAGCATTTGCATCCTCTAAGTAAGCCATTTTTGAGACAGCATTCAACGTGTTAAACAAAAAATGAGGATTAATCTGATTTTGTAAATGTTTTAACTCCATTTCTTTTAACAGCTGATCCAATTCGGACTGGTCTTTGATTTCCTGCACCAAGCTATGAATATTCAATCGCATATGATTAAAAGCATCTCCAAGTACCTTTAACTCGTCATTCGATTGAACTTCAATCGGCGTTCCAACCAAATCACCTTTTGCAACTTCCTTCGCTGCGCGAGATAGCTTATTTAAAGGGCTCGTAATACCATTGGCAAACCACAGCGCAAAAAAGATAGCCAGCACAATCGTCATTAAAAATAAATAGAAAATAAATGTGACGAAGTTGCCATTCCGTACTTGTAAGTCTAAATAGAAAGACTGGTAGGCTGTCAATTCAACATCTATTAGCTCAAGTGCCGATTCCTGGATATAGCCTGCAGCAATACGCACTTCCTCTAAATGAGCCGTATACTTTTCAATATCTCCTTTCAAAACAAATCCAATGGTCAACTCGCTCTCATGCAAAAAGGTCTCGATTAAATTGATATAGTTTTTTACTTTGATTCTTTCAATATAGTCAAATGCCTCTGCAAGCTTTTCTTTATCGGCAGCAAGTTGCTTTTTTTTCGCAAAGTAATCGACAGCATTGTCTTCCTCGGGCTCTATGACGTAACGTTTAGTAAACGCATACAGTTCATTGGACTTTTGCGAGATTGAATTGAGCAATAGAAATCGTTGAAAGCTGTTATCATAGTTATTAATAAGCTCTTTTGAACTGACGAAAATAGATATGGCAGTCACTTGAAATAATACGACAAAAACAAAAAAGTATATGAGTAACTTACCGCGAATGGTCTTCATCTATTGTCCCCCTGCAGAAACGTATCGTAGTTTTCTTTTTCCACGACGATTGTTCTCGTGAAAATTTCATTCTCCAATAAGCTATGCTGTTGCAATTGAATCAGCACTTCAATAGCCTTATAACCCATCTCCTCTGGATATTGAGCGATCGTCGCATTGATTTTCCCCTTGCGAATCAACTCTAATGTTTCAGGCAAAATATCAAAAGCTGTCATATAGACTTCCTTATTCGGAGCAATCTCCTGTAACCCCTCTACCATACCAATGCCATCTAGTGCACTGAGTCCTACCAATACTGTGATGGAAGGGTATTTCTTTAATAAAGAGTACGTTGCCTGCGCTGCCCCGATCTGGGTAATATTTGATTCGTGAATTCCAACAATATGAATGCGTTCCGTTGCTTGAATCGCTTCCTTAAAACCTTCCAGCCTCTCTTGCTGATTAATCGCATCAAAGCGCCCTGTTACGATGCCTACATATTGCTCACCAGCCGTATTGTTAATCACTGTTTCTCCCGCAAGCTGACCAGCATAAAAATTATCTGTTCCTACATAAGCCTTTCGTACACTGCTTTTAACATCGGTATCGACAGTTACAATAGGAATTCCACGTTCCACACTTTTTCGTACTAAATCCACAAATCGTTGTCCTTCAACACCTTGTGTAATAATGCCGTCCACTTTAACCGAAACCATTCGATCTATTAGCTTAAGCAGCTGATCATTATCTGCCTTTAGCGGACCAACATATTCCAAGTAAATATTATGCTCTGCGGCCGCCTCTTTTGCTCCCTGCTCGATGAGACGCCAGTACTCATTATCAATTTCTTCAGAAACTAACGCAAAATGATAACGGTAGTCATTAGAAGAAACAACCTTCTCCTCGATGTAAAAGGTTTTATAGCCGTAAATATTCATACCGATAAAACTAATAACGAAAAAGGTTCCGCCAAGAATCGACAACAAAATTTTTGTAGACTTTTTCATTGCACACCAACTTCACTTAATATTCTTTCAATCTATTGTCTAGTGAATTAGGACTTTTGGCAAGAGGTGAAAACGTGCCTCTAGAACTGGCGAGTTGATATTCATCGGATTCATTGCTATCATCAACCTTTACGCACAATTGGAAAGGATGATAATTATGATACGTCTTATTGCAATAGATATGGATGGCACAATATTAAGTCCCGATCACTCGATCAGTACTAAAAATAAAGAAGCAATTTTAGAAGCACAGTCAAATGGGATTGAGGTTGTGATTGCAACTGGTAGAAGCTTCTCAGAGGCCTTTGAACCTATTAACAGTAGCGGCTTAACTGTCTCATACATTTGTCTGAATGGTGCAGAGGTTAGAAATCCATTTGGGGAGCTAATCTCCGCTACCCATATAACTAAAGATGATGTTAGAAAAATCACATCTATTTTAGATACAGAAACAATAGACTATCAGTTGTTTATTGACACGATTGTTTATACAAAAGACATTGAAGCACCTATCGATGCCTTCATTCAACTTGCCAAGGCAGCTAATCAGATCCCCCCTATAGATGAGATTCGCAAAGAGGTAATGGGGAGAGTAGAACAAGGTACGCTTCAAGAAGTCGATTCATTTGATGATTTAATACAACAACGGGGAAATGAAATTTATAAAATATTTGGAACATCTCTTCATAGACAACATTTAGATAATGCTAGAAATATTCTGCATACATTACCTGGGCTTGCGGTTAGTTCTTCCGGTGCCGGTAATCTTGAAATTACACATGCTCTTGCACAAAAAGGGATAGCGGTTGAACAATATGCGAAAAGCAAGGGAGTCTCAATGGAGAGTGTCATGGTAATTGGTGATAACTATAATGATTTATCAATGATGAAACGTGCTGGACGCTCTGTCGCGATGGGGAATGCTCCTGCGGAGATTAAAGCGGCTTGTACTGTGACCACAACGTCAAATGCACATGATGGTGTTGGATTAGCAATCGAAGCCATTCTCCAACTTCAAAAATAAGTTGGAGAATTACGTTAAAAAGTCCTTCTATAATTTAATTATAGAAGGACTTTTTACTATATATTTAAAATAAATATCTCGCCAAATAAATGACCAGCGAAACTGTGATTGCACTAATTAAAGTAGAAAATAATACGATTTGAGCTGCGAGATCAGGATGATTATCATATTCTTGTGCAATTACCGCACTGTTTACTGATGTAGGCATTGCCGACCCAATTAATAAGGCCTGTGCTACGATTCCATCCACTTTGAATGTAAAAATAATAGCCAAGGCAATCATCGGTCCTACAGCTAATCTCAGTAGCAAACTATAGTAAACTGAAGACAGCCCAGCTGCAAACTTAATTTGAGCAACTTGAGCACCAAGTGTTAATAAGGCGAGAGCAATCATAGCGTCAGCAATATAATTAGCCGGCACCCAAATAAATGACGGTACTGGAATACTAAAAACATTCGTGGCGACTCCAGCTAACATTGCATAGAGCACTGGCATTTTAAAATAACCAAGTGCCGCCTTCAATTTCCCTACTTGAATAGATTGAAGCGAAAAAATACCGTATGAAAATAAAAATATATTTTGTAGTGTAAGCATAATTACTTGAATAGACATAGCTAGTGGATCACTTTTGAACACCAAATCGTTTACCGGGACACCGTAATTACCTGAGTTAAAAAACATGACACTATTTGAAAAGGTTGTTTTTTCTCCTTTTTCCAAGCCAATTATTTTACCGACAAAATGAGATACACCATAGAGAAGCACTACATATAATATGAAAAAGAGTAATATATTCCCGAATAAATTGGCAGAAATTTGTGTACTGCTTAACTTAACAAAGATGAAACCTGGGACGAGAAAGTAAATATTTAATCTAGCCAATGTTTGTAAGTTCAGCTTGAATTTTATTTGCATGACAAATCCAATACCCATAATAACAAAAATCGGTAATAGTATATCTTTTAAAATAACAAATAGTTCTACCAAGCAGTTCACTTCCTTCTAGATACCTTCCAAGCACGTATTACTTGAGAATCGAATTACTGCTTTAGCTGCATCCATACTTGTTCATATACCTTCTTTAGAGGAATATTATACTGTTTGGCTATTTTTTTACACTCCTCGTATTCAGGGGAGCTTTGAATTACTTGTCCCTCATACATACCTTCCTTCACAGTAACAGTGCCCCATTCAATGGATACTGTGCGAAATCTTCGCTCTAGGCGATGCACGGATAGCGGATAGTAACGCACACCCAATGTCGTTGTTTCTGTAAATAATATCTCCTTCATTTTCTCGAGATTTTCTTGTGAACAAAGTAATTGGAGCAATGTTCCTGGTCTATTTTTCTTCATAAAAATGGGCGTATAGTAAACGTCATTGGCCCCAGATTCAATGAGTAAATCCATCAAATAGCCCAACACTTCTCCTGAAATATCATCCAGATTTACTTCCATTTTCAGCATTTCATGATCAATATGTTCATGATTAGGAGGATGATTAGCAGCCATTATCAGCACTCCTTTTCTTTCCGTTGTGCCAAACGATGTATTAAAACTGCATTGAATGCTCCACCAAATCCATTATCAATATTGACAACGCTAATGCCTGAGGCACAGGAATTTAACATCGTTAACAGCGCAGCCAAACCATTAAAACTCGCCCCATAGCCAACACTTGTTGGTACAGCAATAACTGGGTGTGAAACAAGCCCACCTACAACACTCGGAAGCGCACCATCCATCCCAGCGACAACAATCGAAACGGTTGCCTGTTGAATTTCCTCTATATTATCAAAGAGCCGATGAATGCCCGCCACACCTACATCGTAAAACCGTCGGACTTCACAACCGAAGGCCTCTGCTGTAACAGCGGCTTCTTCTGCTACTCGTAAATCAGATGTCCCAGCACACACTACTGCAATGTATCCTGTTTGAAACTCTTTTTTTACTTTTCGTTCAGAATAAATAATTTGTGATTGCTCGTCGTATAGTAAGTCCGAATGTTTCTCAAGCACCTCTATCGATTTTTCTTTTGACATACGTGTGACTAATACAGCATTATCGTTCGCTCTAATCGCTGTAATAATCGCAATGATCTGCTCAGCAGATTTCCCTTCACCATAAATCGTTTCTGGAAAACCTTGACGCTTCTCACGATGATGGTCGACTTTAGCAAAACCCAAATTTTCGTATGTGGCTAACTTTTCCTTGGCCTCTTCTATGCTAAGCATACCTTGCTGAACTTGTTTCAATATTTCTTCCATTTGCCCTACACACCTTACTCTATTATGATTTTTGACCTATTACGCCTCACTGTATTCAGCCCACCATTGAAGCAAATGGAGACATCTGCTAAATCCAGTCAAAAATACTTCACCAAATCTCTAGAAATATTCTTATATTTCTCAAATGCTTCTGCATAGATCCTGTGGTTATGTTGATTAGGCTTAATAATCGCTTCGATTGGAATGTTTTTCTTGATTTCTTCAAATGAATCTACTTTCCCAACAGCAACTAATGCCGTCCACGCAGCTCCCCACGCTGCGCTATGATGACTTTCTGATAGGTACACTTCTTTACCAAAAACGTCTGCTAGCATTTGTACCCATAATGGAGACCTAGCTAGACCACCGTTGACAAATAGTTTATCGGGCTCTCCAGCTTGGCGTTCAAGCGCTTTTCCAATATGGTATAGATTATACGTAATTCCTTCCAAAACAGCACGAACTAAGTGCTCTTTCTTATGCGTAATAGAAAGTCCAAAGAAGTTCCCCTTTGCCTCCTGGTTCCATAGTGGAGCCCGTTCTCCATTTATATAAGGTAGGAATAACAAGCCTTCTGCACCAGGAGCAACTTGCTCTGCCTCAGCAGTTAATTCATCAAAAGTCCCTTTATAATCAATTAATTCTTTTAACCATTGTAAGGCGATTCCACCATTATTAGTTGGACCACCTAGGATAGATAGTTCTCTTGTAAATGCATAACAAAAAGTTTCTTGCTGTTCACTTACTTCAAAGCCATGAATCATTTGACGAATAGCTCCACTCGTACCGGCAGATATTGCGACCTCTCCAGGTGAAATAGCCCCACTTCCAAGATTCGCCAACTGACCATCAGCAGAGCCAATGACAAACGGCATATCACTTGAAATTCCCATCTCCTCCGCAATAGCGATGTCGATTCCTGTTAGTATTTCCGTTGGTGGAACGATTTCAGATAGCTGGTTTTTGACGACTCCGGTAAGTGTTAATGCCTGTTCATCCCAGTCAAACGTAGTCATATTAAATAAACCTGTAGCAGATGCCATCGAATAGTCAATGAGCCTGCGACCAAACCACTTTTGAATCACAAATTCTTTTGCCGACATAAAATAGGCTGCACGCTCATACGGCGCATAAGCTGTTTCTTTCATCCACAGCAATTTACTTAATGGTGACATCGGATGATTCGGCAACCCCGTTTTCGCATAAACTTCATTACCATTTGTCTGCTTTAATGCTTTCGCTTGCAAATTACTTCTGCCATCTGCCCAAATAATAGCTTGTGATAAAGGTAGATAATTAGCGTCTACACAAATAAGTGAATGCATGGCACAAGAAATTCCAAGCGTTAAAAGATCTTCTTGCTTGATATTCGCCTTGCTAATGACATCCTTAATCGCCCCGACAGATGATCGTTCTATTTCTACTGGATCTTGTTCAACCCAGCCGGAATGTGGATAGTAAGATGTAATCATTCTTTCTGCTTCAGCTACTAATTTGCCGTTCAATTCAAAAATAACCGCCTTAGCGCTTGTAGTACCAATATCAAGTGCAATTACTAGTTCCTTTGACACACGCAATCTTCCTCTCTTTGTTAAATCAATCGCGCCTCAGCGTGATTGATTCCAGATTTTGAATTGAGCTTGCTCAATTAACTCCCTTCAAAATCTGTGACATCCGCCGGAGGCTTTATCTTCATTCAGCGGGAGTTTGGACACCCGCCGAACAGGGAAACAAAACAGCATTCATCTCTCAACCTATGGAGGTCGGGGTCTTCTGCTGAATGAAGATAAAACAGTATAATAACAGAAAAAGCTTTGGATTATTCTCCAAAGCTTTTCTACTTAAATCGTCATACTTCCAAATCCACCATCCACACGAATGAGTGTCCCTGTTACAAAACTTGATGCCTGTTCCGAAGCTAGCCACACAACCGTTCCACTTAATTCTTCTGGATTACCAAATCGGTTCATAGGCGTATGGCCCATAATGGATGCAACTCTATCTTCACTTAAAATTTTACGATTTTGCTCTGCTGGGAAAAATCCTGGAATAATTGCATTAACACGAATGCCGTGAGGTGCAAATTCACGCGCTAAAAATTGTGTCATATTGTTAATGCCTGCTTTGGACACCGAATACGTGAATACTTTTGACAGTGGTGTCGTAGAAGAAACAGATGATATATTAATAATACTTCCTGTTCTTTCTTGTTCAATCATTCTTTTTGCAAATACTTGCGTTGTCAAGACAATTCCCTTTAGGTTCACATCCATAATATGATCCCACTCTTCTTCTGCAATATCGAAAAATGGTGTCGGGCTATTGGTACCTGGAGCATTCAATAAAATATCCCAGCCGCCTGACCATGCCTCGATTTCCTTCGCAACGTTTTCTAGTGATTCTTTTGAAATAACATCTGCCTGAAAGGCTTTCGCAACTCCACCACGTTCTACAATACCCTGTGCAACTTTTTCAGCTGTCTCGAGATTACGACCAACAATGGCTACTTGTGCACCTTGATCTGCTAATCCATTAGCCATTGCTGATCCAAGTACACCATTTCCACCAACTGCAACCGCCGTTTTTCCCGTTAAATCAAATAAGTTTTTCATATACATTTCCCCCTAAATATTTCAGACTAAATTTCCATTTTCATCAAACTTTAATTCATATAAATCTGTAATCGGTGTTAAATAATCATTGCTTTCTACCTCAGGTAACAAGGCTTCAGATACTTCAATTTCACTAAGTTCCAATGTATTCTTAATGCGAACCATTTTCACTTTTGTGAAATCTAAAATATTACATGTTTTAACGGCTGCTTTCAGTGCCTGCTGATCATTTTCTAATGTCGTTGCAGCCTTTGTTGGGGCAACCACAGTAGAAGTAAGCCCATTCGCATACGTAGCCGCCCAGTCCGTTTTATCAATTAAGCGTCGTGTCGTAAAGTCAGCTGTCCCTACACCGTTCGCATTTCCTTCTGTTTCATGTGTCAAATCTAGCACGACCATCTTATTCACGGCAGGTCCACCATGCGCATACGGTGTTGGGTAACGTCCCGTGATGTTTGGATCCATGCCATCTCCACTAATGTTTTTACCGATTTCGTCGATCACAAGCACGTCAATATTGGCAAAATCAATTTTGGGTAATAACTTTTTAGCCAACTTTTGTAATTCTGTTTCTTTTTCTTCAATTTCATGGGGTAACAACACTTCAACCCTTGCGACTTTATCAAAAGCATTTTCAATGGTTCCGACACCAAAAAGAATGGGCATTTTTTCAATAATCATAGTAGACATTTCAATAATATGTTTCCCCATATGCTCAAAGCCCAATTGGTGGCAGGCTTCCGCACCTTTTTGCTTTCCTAGACCAATCGCAATCATTTTCATAATGCCACTTTCAACCGTTCCTCTGAAAGCAGTATGCGGTTTGATGCGATTGATAACGACAATTCCATCGGCTTGTGAAGCAAGTTTATCAATGTAAACAGGTAAGCCATTTGGTAATTTCCCAATCTCAATGACTTCCATTGAGGAACGAATTTCCGCATGAACGGTTTCTTCTGTGACACCCAAATGTGCCAACACGGCTTTTTGCCCTTCTGCCGATGCTCCACCATGACTCCCCATACTCGGTACGATAAATGGCTTTGCACCTAGCTCTTGCAAAAATTTCACCGTACGTGCCGTAATCTCAACAATCTGGTCGACTCCCCTGCTTCCAACAGCTACTGCAATTTCCATACCAGGTTTAACCGTTTGTCGAATTCGTTCTTCCTCTAACAATGCTTGCAGTTCTTCACCGGCGTTGTCCAATTGCTTGTCATCAAAAGTTTGCCGAACTTTCACCATTTTCGGCAATGGAATATCTCTTAACAATTGCTGAATAATATCCATTCAATTCACTCCTATTTATTATGATAAAAAACGAGGCCGGATGAATTTCACTTTTCGAATAGTACAATTCTGTTGGTTGAAAGCCCTTCCAACCTTTAATTTGTTTAATGACCAAACTAATAACTAATTATAGAATATCATTTAACTGAATTTTCGTCAATAATCATTTCTTCTATGATTATTTAACTTCCACTTTTCGTTTAATTGGTACAGTTTTTAAAATCATACTATAATTAAATCTCAGTTTGGATTATAGGTTGTGCCACACATTTTGAACTAGGGGTGAATGAAGATGAATCAACTGGACATTTTTTCTGCAGGTTTTAAAATACATCATCTTACTAATTTAAATACATATATCTTAGATCAAAACAAAGAATTTGTTTTTCATCATGAAACGATTTCTATACCTGTTTTCATGCCTGGGTCCAAGGATGAAGATATATTCAATTTTTATAAAGAAATGACACAAAATAATCAATTGTATGTTTTTACAAACGATTGGGGATTATATTATTTAGGCTATACCTTTACACTAGATACAGATTACAGCATCATTATTGGTCCCTATCTTCAGCTAACCCTTAATCTAAAACATTTAATGAAAATATATCAACTAGATCATGACACCAGTGAGGATTTAACTATTTTTTACAATCAAATCCAACTAGTAGGAATAGAAAAAGCGTTAAGTTTTGCTAGCCTACTTCAACTTTTCAATATGATTGTAGAGAAAGATGTACTCCCTAAACAAATTGAACAAGAGAAAAATCATGCTGAAAGCAATAGTTCAAATCAGCAATATAATATCATTGAGGATGTCAGTAAAGTCGTCGCTTTGAGATATAAAATAGAAGCAGACTTCTTGCATGCTGTTGAACAAGGCGACAAGACTAAAGCCCTTGAATTAATTGGTCCAGACAATTTGTTATTCTCGTTTTCTGAACGATTTCCCAATCAACCTTTACGCAGACTTAAAAACCTAGTCATTGTGATTAACACTTTATTACGTACAGTTGCCGTGAAAAGGAAGGTCCCACCCATTCTAATTCACCGAACATCCGAAAAGTTTGCAGTACAAATCGAAAATAAAACCCGGTTAATAGAATTAAAACAATTACAAACTGCAATGATTGAAGAATACTGCGATTTAATTGTTTCAAATTCATTTATACATTATTCAAAAATTACACAAGAAGTCATCACCTATATTATGACTTATTACAATAAACGAATAGATATTAATGAATTAGCAGCGCTTAATTTCACACATCCTAGTCACCTTTCTCGTAAATTCAAACAAGAAACAAATTTAACAATTACAGCATATCAGCAACAAATTAGGATGCATCAAGCAAAGCACTTACTTAAAAATGAAAGCTTACCCATTGAAGAAATTGCTTGGACAGTCGGTTATGAAGACTCTTCCTATTTTTCAAGAGTTTTCAAACAGGAAACAGGCTATACACCATCACAGTATAGAGTAACCTAAATAAAAAGCGCTGTTCCAGGAAATCAGTTTTCATTGACTTACTGGACAGCCCCTTCTTACCTCAATCGATATTATTCAATTTCGTCCTGCTCTTCTTCCCGCTAAATCAATAGCAAGTTGAAGTGTGCGTTTCTTATTCAACGGATAGAAAAATACTAACATGAAGAACATCGCGGCAAATGTAATCGCTGGCACCAAAGTGGCTAGCGTATGAATCCCATTTAGTGTATCTTGTGTTTGCACATCTAAAGCGGATGTATATCCCACTGCTGCAATAGCAAAACCACCAAGCCCACCAGCAATAGCTTGACCCACTTTACGAGCAAATGAATAAATCGAATAAACGGTTCCATCCTCTCGTAAACCTGTTAAATATTCATGGTAATCGATAACATCTGTTACAAATGCCCAAATGACTAAATTGAAGAATGCATAGCCAAACATCGCTATTGTCAATAAGCTAATAAATTGAGTCGTCGACAGGTTGGGCAAGAAATATAACAACAAATAGATAACAGCTGAAAGTGCTGCTCCTGCTGCCGCAATCTCTTTCTTACCGAATTTAGCAACTAGTGAGCGCACCATCGGCATAGCAACAAATACAGTACCCGTTTGGAGAAACCCAACTATACTTAATGCTTTTGCATTACTAAAATAGTCTTTAAATAAGAAAACATTCACTGCACCAATCAACATAAAGCAAATCATGAACATAAGCGAAATGATAAGGATCCAAATTAATGGTTTATTTTTCAAAAGACCTCTTACAGTTTTACCAAAATTCCCTTTTTCTTTTACTCTTACTGGCGCGACAACGCGTTCAGTCGTCATTTTATAACAAGCCATATAACAAGAAATAGAGAGAACACCGAAAATAATGGCTCCTAATAGAAAGTGATTTGCATCCGCTTTATTATCTACAAACAAAATCAATGGCCCAGCTACATTAATAATTAAACCTGCTAAATTGGCGCCCAAAGTTCTATACGTGGATAACGTTGTCCGTTCAACAGGATCAGACGTGATGACGGAAGCCATGGAGCCATAAGGTATATTAACTGTACTATATAATGTTCCCCATAAAATATATGTGACAAAAGCATAGGCCAAATAAAATCCATCAGTCATTCCTGGAATATACACGAACATTAATACACCTGAAATAACGAGTGGAAAAGACATTCTGAAAATCCACGGTTTAAATTTACCTGCTTTACCAGGATTCCTTGTATCTATAAAGCGTCCCCAAGTAACATCCGCAACGGCATCCCATAATCTGGCGATTAAAAATAATACCCCTACAGTCGCCGGATTAATGTGTAAAACATCCGTATAGTAAATCATTAAAAATGATGCGACTAGAATAAAGAAGAAATCATTGCCAAAATCACCAAACATATAGCCCATTTTATCTCTCATTCCAAATTTTCTAAATCCGGAATTTGTAGCTGTTTTATTTAATTGCGCAGATTGTTTCATCATTTTTTCCTCCATTACTTTAAAATTGGAATTTAGCAAATTCTCTTAGAAGTAAGTAACCATTATAAGATTATTTAACGTTATCGAAAAATACTCCCATATGATGAGTGCGCTTCCAATCAAGGTTCGAAAAAACCATATACTATTATCATCCCTCCTCATGAATAGGAAGCCTGCTTTATCAGTCTGCCTACTCATGAAGCTGTGTCTATTACACAGAGTAGGAATTATATTTTTCTAGTTTAGTCTAGAACCAGTCTGCATATCCAAGTTCTCTCAAATTAGCAGCTGATGTTTTCAAGCAGTCAAACGGATCACGTCCATACGTATCATCTTGTTCAATTAAGAAATACTGTGCGCCACTTTCAAGACCTGCTGCTATAATCGCTGGTATATCTAAGTTTCCTTCGCCGACTTCGGCAAATTCAATCAGATTTGTAAATTTAGCAAAGAATTTACCCATATCTTTTAAATCATCTTCATTTATATCCAGTTGTCCGATCCGATAATCCTTCAAATGTAAAAGAGCGACGCGCCCTTCATATTCTTTGATAAACTCCACAGGGTTTACACCGGCCCTTTGAATCCAGTGAACATCTAATTCAAAACCAAGTGTAGACGTATTATGTTTTATCAAATCTAATAAATATTCACCATCATACTTTTGGAATTCAATATGATGTGTATGATAATATAATTCAATTCCTTGCTCAGCAAGCCTTACCGCCATTGCCTCCGCTCTTGTAATAAACTCCATAATTTTCTCTTTATCACCCATTACATTAAGCGGAAGCATACCGATGCGAATAAAGTTACAATTTAGTGTTTTGCAATCGCTAACAATCTTATCAAAGTCATTCGTTAATGTTTCACCTGGTGCACCCGGCAACATTGGATCTAAACCAGCTGAAATGGCTGCAATTTCTATATTAAAATCTTCGCTAGCCCTTTTTAGCTCCGCTACATTTTCTGTTGTCATCGGAATTTGCGATACTTCTACAGCACCATAGCCTAGCTCATGCAACTTCTTCATTGTTTCATATGCCCCGAGCTCTGCTACTTTATCTTTAAGCATCATCATTTGGACGCCAATTTTACCTTTTGTCATTGATATACCTCCGCCTTTTTTTCAGATGATTTACGGATTGCACCAATCATTTCCATTGATACTTGTGCATCCTTTACATGGATATAATCATCTGTATCATTTTCTATACATGCATAAAAGTGATTGATGAGCTTTGCATGGCTTGCACCGTAGTAAAACTTCGATCCTGGAAGTTTTGTATCCTCGATTATTTCCACTTTCTTACCTTCTTCGTTTTCCTTTGTCAATATACTATCTTTAATGGTTAACTTGCCTTTTTCTAAAATAACCTGAAACTCTACGGAAGAATTTGTTGCATTTGTAACGGTTGCAAAAAATAATCCTGTTGCACCATTCTTAAATCGAATATTGGCTGTAGCTGTATCCTCTACGTCATAGCCATAATCAAATAAATTATCAATTGAGCCTCTAATAGTCTCTACTTCCCCGCCGATTAGCTGCATCAAATCCAACGTGTGAATAGCCTGGTTAATCATGACGCCGCCACCAGCCCTCGCCATCGTTCCTCTCCAAGGCTTAGTGTCATAATAAGCTTTTGGTCTAAACCAAGTGACCAACCCTTTTAAGCCAATAACCTTTCCATATGCACCACTGTCAATCATCTCTTGAAGTTTCTCAACCGTCTCGTTGAAGCGATTTTGAAAGGACACACAGATTTTAACATCTTGATGTGCTTCTTCTAATTTAACTAAAGACCTACCCTCTTCAGCGTTTCGTGCTAATGGTTTCTCCTGAAATACATGTACACCTTTTTCAACGCAAGCCTTTGTCGCACTATAATGAAGATCATGCGGTAAACAAATATGGACACAATCCAACGTCTCATGTTCAAGCATTGCATGATAATTCGTATAAAAATTTACGCCGGGTACAGCATCTTTTAATGATTCGTCGATATCGCACACTGCCACTAAGTCAACATTGGGATTGGCTTGAATAACCGGAATATGAATGTTCGAAATATCACCCAATCCAATAACCGCTATTTTCAGCATTAGCCTTACTCCTTTAGAAATAGGAACTTATTATTCAAGTAATTATAAGTTCCTATATTCAATTTATTTTTTTATCGGATTAAGCTTTTCATGTTCGATCTTTTTGTTCAGCTCATTTAAGTATAATTCTTCGTCCAACGGTAGTTCTACTTCTTTTCCTAACCAGCTTGAGAGATGGATTGCATTTGCTAATGCAACACCATGGATGCCATCACTACCAGGTGCTAGTAAAGGTGTTCCATCTAAAACATTTGCTGCAAAGTTTTCAAGTACAGCAATATGTTGGCCACCCCATACACTTTCGAATTCTAGAACTTCTTCGCTGTATATATCAGATTGGTCTTGGCCCATGAAGATTCTCATGACATCTCCCATATCCATGGAAGCACTCATGTCAGCTTCAGGTGTTTTTAGTCGTTTAATCGTTACTTTCTTACTATCATCTACAACGATTTTCCCTTTATCCCCTAAAATCTCGAAGCGATCTGTTCCCATAATGTCATGTGTACATGTTACAAATACGCCAGTTGCACCATTACCATAGTCAAGAATTGTCGTCACTTCGTCTTCTACAGCGATATTTCTTTGATACCCATATTTTACATTAGAGTAAACTTTCTTCGGCATACCTGCAATCCATTGCAGCAAGTCAAGCTGATGTGGAGCTTGGTTGACAAGAACACCGCCACCTTCACCTTCCCAAGTTGCTCTCCAAGAACCGGCATCATAGTAACCTTGTGGTCTCCACCATGTTGTAATAATCCAGTTCGTCCGTCGAATCTCACCGATTTCACCATTATCAATAATTTCTTTTACTTTTTGGTAAAGTTCGTTTGCCCTTTGGTTAAACATAATACTAAACGTCAACTCTGGTTTCGTAGCAGCAAATTCGTTTAATTCTCTAACCTGTTTTGTATAAACACCCGCGGGCTTTTCTAGTAATGCATGGATGTCTCTTTTAAGTGCTTCAATTCCCATTTCAGGGTGTAAGTTATGCGGTACACATGTAATGATCGAATCAACATCTCCACTTTCCAACATATCTATATAGTTATCATAGAATGGAACACCTGGATATTTCTCTTCTGCCAATGCCTTTTTCTCTGGATCAATGTCGCAAATCGCACCGATATCTATGCCTTTTACTTTTCCTTCTGAAATGAAACCAGCGTAAGTACCGCCTTGTTGACCTAAACCAATAATACCTAATCTTACCTTTTTCATAATCCATTCTCCTCGCATATTTTTTTGTGGTTGAAACTGAAATTATCTTTCAACAATAAATGTACTCTTCAATAAATAATTTAAATTGCAAGTGCTTACATTTTTAATTTTAGTGAAATTCAGAACAAATTAACAGGACTAAAATTGCATATCAAGGACTCTAATAACAAAGTTTATAAAACACTTACAATTTCTATTGTAAATTCGATAGTTGGTTTCGTCAACAAACTAAATAATCACCTTTGCAAATCATATACGATATTTACTTAATCGATATTTTTTTTACTATCTCTAATAAACAACGGTATTTAATACAGAATCGTGCTATATTTCAGACAGAAGACTTCGTATTAGTTAGCCATGTCGTTCTATTTATGACGATACCCTCGCCTTAGATTAGCTAAAACGAAAAATAGGAGGAATGATCATGCAATTAGGTGGATTTTCTGGTGGCATACTTTCAATTTGTAATTGGTTCGTAAGACTTGCCTATATCAACATATTATGGATTTTATTTAGTCTAATGGGATTGGTTGTTTTTGGGTTTTTCCCTGCAACAATTGCTATGCTTGCAACACTCAGGCAGTTTTTACAAAAAAATGATCCGCCAGTATTTAAAACATTTTGGAAATATTATAAAGCAGAATTTTTCGCTAGTAATAAGCTGGGGGCACTTATTGTAGTCATCGGCCTTGTTCTCTTCGCAAACATTACCTTTTTACAATCGATGGATAGTAAGCTATCAGAAATGCTTTATTATCCAACCATTGTATTGAGTTGCATTTACTTGCTGGCAATTTGTTATCTGCTCGCATCCTATGTCGAATTCGAACAAAGTTTAAAGACACACATCAAAAACTCGTTATTGATAATGGTCTACAATCCGCTATCAAGTCTGTTTATTATTTTTGGTTTTGCAATTGTCTATTATGCTGTCACCACTTTATCTGGACTAGGTTTCTTTTTCAGTGGCAGCCTGTTCGGACTAGTTATCCTATCCTCTACTTCACTTACTTATCGGAAAATCGAGCGTAAACAAGTGAATTTAGGAACACAAGAAAAAACAGCTTAGTTCTTTACACTACTGGACATAACCTCTTTATACAGTAGCAATAGGAAGAATTCACTCTCACTAGAAAGTAAATTCTTCCTATTCTCCACTTTATTGTCTGATTTGCAAAATAATTAACCACATTCCTCTTTTACTTTACTGTTTCCTTATATTTATACGATTTAGGCGACATACCAAATTGCTGCTTAAATGTTTTTAAAAAATAGCCTTTACTATCAAAACCGACCTCTAATGCAATCTGCTCAACTGATCTAGTTGAATTGTCCAGTAACTCCTTCGCCTTCTCCATTTTTATTCGCGTCACAAACTCAACAAAACTCTCGCCAGTCTCCTTCTTAAACAGCCGACTAAAGTAGCTGGCATTCAAATGAAGGAGGTCTGCAACATCTTTTAAAGATATTTTTTCATTTAAATGGTTTCGAATATATATTTGTGCCTGAAGAATATATTCATTTTTAGGCGTTGCATCAATTTGCTCAACACGATCCATTAATTTTATCAATATATCTGTCACCAATGATTGTAAATGTTCAAAGGTCTCAACATTTTGCACAAGCTGGTCTGTCATTGTCATAAAATTTTCTTCTTCACTATAAACCTGCGTATTTAAAAACATTTTAATATCTAGAACGAGTTTAATTGCCCAATCTTTCACTGCTGCTGGCGCAAAATGTTCTGTTTTTATTCTTTCAATATAGTTCTGAATATATTCCTTAACTCGTGCCTCCTCTTTATTCATAATCATATGCCTTAATTCTTGGAGGGCATCGATATAATCTTGAAAGATCGACTCTTTTGTATACACTATCGCTTGAAAGTATTGACTCGTTCCATGTGGGTAATAAAAACGCTGCCCTTTATTATTCAACAACGACTTCATCGATTCGACTAACCCTTGACGCAACTGATTTTCTCCCCCAATAACGGAGGTAACACTAATTTTTAAAAACATACTAACTTTACTTTGCATTTCTTTTACCGCTCGCTCAACAAGGTACTGCATGTCCACTTGTTTTGTATTCATCAGCGGAAATAGGAGGAGGAATTTCCCATTTAAAAAGAACACTTGAATACCTTTATGAAACTCTGCTAACACTTCTTCAATCACATTATTAAAGCTAAATTGAAGTAATACTTCTTTTCCATAACGGCCAATTGCGTCCTGATATTGATCAATAAAGCATAGCACCACCGTATATCGTTCACATGAAAAGTCCATGTCCAATAAATCCTCTTGCTCACTCCACCAATTATCATCTTCAATATATTGATCTTCCATCAACTTTTCAATAAAGGTTGTTTTTAATGACATATTATTTTGTTTTAAAAAATTTGTAATTTTCACATGACGATGCTTTACTTGAAATTGGTGATCCATCGCAATTTTTAGTCTTTCGAGTAGCTCGACGACTTTTTCTTCCTCTATCGACTCTTTTAAAATATAGTCAAACACTTCTAATTTTAATGCTTTTTGTGCGAAATGAAATTCATCATGACAAGACAAAATAATATTATACGAGCTAATTTCCTCTTCCTTCAGTTTGGAAATGAGTTCTATCCCATTTAATCTTGGCATTCCAATATCCGTAATGAGAACATCACACTTATTTTCTTTTAAATGCTCATACGCCTGTAAACTATCATTAAAAGCCGCTGCCACATGAAATCCGTATTGCTGCCACGGAATTATTTTTTCCATAAACTCTGTTACTAATACATCATCATCAAGCAAAACTACTTGATACATCGTTTATCACTCCTTCTCAATCGGGATATAAAAGGTGAAGGTTGTTCCAACGCCTACCATACTTTCAATCTCCAATTTGAAATCATCACCATAAATCATTTGCATTCTCTGGAATACATTTTGTACACCAATGCCATTAAAGGAGCGTGTATTTTTTATTTTCTCTTGATTTTTCGGGGCAAAAACTTCTCGTTTTAAAGATTGTAATGTTGTTTCATCCATGCCACTTCCATCATCCGTCACACTTAACTCTAATAGATTATTGTCTTTTAAAGCCGCTACAATGACGATGGTTCCATTTCCTTGATTATATCCATGTATGAAAGCATTTTCAACGATTGGTTGCAAGAAAAATCTAGGTATTTCGATTTGTTCAACTTCTCTATTGGTAATGAATTCTAATTTAAAATCATCTTGATGCCGGAAATTCATTAGCTGTAGATAATGTCTAACAATGGTTAGTTCTTCACTTAATGGGATAAAAGCATTGTTCCGATTAATCGTCATTCTAAGTAACGCAGACAAAGAGTAAATCAATTGAGCACTGTCTTTATCTCCACTTAATCGAATTTTTAATCGAATCGAATTTAATACATTGAAAAGAAAGTGAGGGTTGATTTGCGCTTGTAGCATTTCGAGTTCTGCCATACGCTTTTCTTCTTCCCGATCCTTTACTTGCTCAATCATTTCTTCAATTCGGTCAAGCATATGATCGAAAGAATTCGCTAATTTTGCCAAATCACTATTCCCGGATATATTTGCGCGTACATCCAGATGCCCCTGCTCAACTGATTTAGTAACAAAACTTAACTTCGTTACAGGTTTTGTTAATTCACGGATTAAAATAATGAGGGCCAATAGAAACAACAACAAAAAAGCACCTTGAATGATAATGGTTGTTCTTGTCACTGTATTGATTGTACCAATCGTTTCTTTGTAGGGCACTAGGCTGACTAATCGCCAATTTGTATAGGAAACAGGATAAGAAACGAGTAAATGATCCTCATCATTGTATTCAACAATTTGATGCTCTTTATTCGTAATATCATATGACAAACGACTACGGATTTTCTCGGTATCCATACTGGAATAAATTTCACCTTTATTATCAGTCAAAAAGAATACTACTTTCGTAGCGTTTTGAAAATTGTGGAAAAACTTTCGGACTTCTTTTTCTTCAAAACTAATAATTTGATAGATATTCGATTTATTGGCCCCTTTAATCGTTCTTGCCATACTTATTAAATAAGGATTTGACTCTTTTTCTGATTGAATATAAGTCGGATGTACGCCAATCCAATTCGTCTGATAAAACTGCAAATCATTTAGTTCCGAAAACCAAGGTTCATTTCGAAAGGTTAATGGATCCTTTTCGTATGTTGAATAATTCGTATAGTACAAGCCATCTTCGTAAAGAAGTGTAATATATGTATTAGAAAACATGTCGGTAATGTCTGTCAACGACTTAGATACTTGCATATAGTGTAGTAGGCTCCCCACCTCAGTAGCTTGCGATGAACCCGAATCAATCGACTGGTTAGATTTTAATAGGCGATTAAAGTTTGTATCGAATTGAATGAAATTTGATGTATACATCACATCATCAAGAATTCTCTTCATACTCATTTCAATCATGCTTAACGTATCCTTCGATTGCTTTACTGCACGTACTTCCAAAACATCTTTCGTGAAATAATTAGAAACAATATAAGTGCTTATCCACGGTAATAAAATACAAAGAATTATGGCAACCAATAGTCGACTGCGCAGCGTCATTTCTTTTAATATTCCTACAATTCTCTTCATTCTTATCACTCCCTCCTTTCCAAAGGTAAAATAGAGAGGGAACTGTATTGTCCCCTCCCTCCTCATCTTATTCTATTTATTGATTTGCATCAACGACCGCTTGAATCCTTTTCTTGACATTTTCTATCGTCTTATCTAGATCCTGTTCACCTAGTAAATACATCTCAGCTTCCGCGCCATATTCTGTGTGCACTTCCGTAATATACGGTGCTGGTGCAAATGTTTTATTTGGCTGAACAGAAGTCAACGAATGTTTTAATGACGGTAAATGGATAGCTTCTGGATTTGGAGTTCCACTTACTAAAATATCTAACACAGTGTCTAAGTCAGCATCTTTCCAAGAAGGTGTCCACACACCTTGTTCCACAATCCCTTCTGTTGACATCCAACGCATAAAGTCATAGGCTTCTTGTTTATGGGCAGAAGTCTTGGAAACACTGAGTAAATCACCTGACATAACTGTGAAATTTTCTCCTTTTTCGTTTTGTGGCCATGGCGCCCATGCGATTTCAAAGTCTGGTGTGAATTCTCCCCACTCCGTAATCATGAAACTAAAAGTCGGAATCATACTTGCTTCTTGTGAGAAAAATTGCTGACGGTAATTTAATTTTTGTGAGAATGTTTCAAAGTATGGAACAGATGATTTGTCTACTTGTTCTAGTTGATAACGAAGTTCCAGTGAATCCCGTAGCAGTGGGTCATCCACATTCGATGAACCATCTTCTTTTAGAAGTAATGTCTCTTCTGATTTACTGACTAATTTCAACGCTGAATATGTCTCGTGCCATGTGTGTAAATAAGAGCCATAATGTTGATCAGTCGTCATTTTCTTTGCATAGTCACGATAGTCATCCCATGTCCATTCTGTCGGGATTTCTAATCCCGCTTCATCTAAATGACCTTTATTCATCATAACTAGGCCAGTAACATTTTTCATCGGTAAACCATAATATTCACCATTTACTGGTCCATAACTATTATTATAAACTTCATTAATGTCAATACCTTCCGCAGCTAAAAATTCATCAATTGGTGTAACTAGTCCAGCGTCAATTCTTTTTACGAGATCATTTGGATTATTAAACATGATAATATCAAGCTTTTCTCCTGCAGACGCCATCAAATCTAATTGTTTAAAATAATCTAGAGCAGTCATATTATCTACTAGTGGAATCGATTCAATCTTGATCCCTGGATGTTCAGCCTCATATTTATCAATGACAGGCTGCCACTTTCCTACATCTTCATTAATCCAGTGCACAAATTTTAAGGTGATTTCCTCTTCACCTGACTTACTAGCACCATCACTAGATTTTTCTCCTGAGGCGCCATCACCTGCTTTGTCACCCGAACATGCCGCTAAAACAAGCATCGCAATAAGTGTAACTAACCATACCAAACCCCGTTTTTTCTTCATTACAATTGCCCCCTCTGTTGGTTGATTACTATATGAAATCTCCCTTATTGCCCGAGAGATTTGATACCCCTGTTTTACCCTTTTACGCCACCAAGCTGAATGCCTTCAATAACATGTTTCTGTCCAATGATAAAAATGATTAACAATGGGATGATCGCGGATACAGATGCTGCCATCATCAATGAGTAAATGCTGCCGTGCTGATCCGCAAAACTTTGCACTCCAAGTTGGATCGTATAGAGTTCTTTTGACCTCAAGAAAATTAATGGATTTTGGAAATCATTCCATGTCCAAATGAAACGCAAAATAGCATAAGTTGCAATAGCTGGTCGGACAAGTGGTAGCGCAATCGATGCAAAAATACGGAAATGCCCTGCCCCATCCATTCTTGCGGATTCAATGAGCTCATTACTAATGCCTAGGTAGAATTGGCGCAACATAAATGTACCGAATACACTGAAACTATTTAGTAAAATCAGACCCATATGTGTATCGTAGAGTCCTAACCATCTGAATAACAGGAACTGTGTAACAAGTAATGTTTGTGGTGGAATCATGAATGTAGCTAATATAATCAGGAACAAGAAGTTTGAACCTCTAAAATTAATTTTTGCAAAGCCGTATGCCGCTAAAGATGATACGGTAACTGAAGTGATTGTTGTTAACACCGTTACTTTGATCGAGTTCCAATAGAGTAATAAGAATGGCATCGTTCCTGTCCAGACTCCCTTATAGTTCTCAACAGCATTCCATGTTTCCGGAATCCATTGAATAGGATAAGTCAGAACGTCCGTTTCTACCTTAAAGGATGCAGAAATCATCCAGATAAACGGCATTAGGAAAATAACACCTATTATCGCCATGATGATTGTTACCACTAATTTTTTTATATCTATTCCTTTTGTTGTAGTCATCATACTGCCCCCTTTGAATTAATAGTTTACCCATTTCTTCTGAACGATAAATTGAATATACGTAATAATGAGTATTAGGATAAACAATACAAGCGAGATTGCTGATGCATAACCTGTTTTCAACTCAAGGAACGCTTGTTGGTAAAGATAAACGACTGGCGTCAGCGTTGAATTCGCTGGCCCACCATTTGTTAAGACAATAATTAAGTCAAATACCTTAAAGCTCGAAATAACACCTGTAATCAAGAGTAAAAATGTTGTTGGCGATACTAACGGAACTGTTATTTTAGTAAATTGATACCAAGATGACGCTCCGTCCATCTGTGCTGCTTCATACAATTCTTTCGGAATATTTTGCAGTCCTGCCAAATAAATGATTAAGTTAAAACCGATACCTGTCCAGATCATGATGAGCATAACGGAAGGTAACGAAAATGAAATATCTGCAATCCACCCTGGAGGGTTTTCAACACCTAATGACATCAGTAATTGGTTAATCGGCCCTTTGGATGGATGAAATAACACTTGGAATACGACTGCGACTGCCACGACACTAGATATAAATGGCATGAAGTAAATTACCTTGAACAAATCTTTCAGATAAACATGCTTATTAATGATGACCGCTAATGCTAATGAAATGATGAGTGTTACGGGTACGGCAAGTAACAAAATAAAGTTGTTAATTAATGCCTTATGGAACAAGTTAGTTGTAAATAATTTCTTGAAGTTTTCTATCCCAACAAAACTAGCACCCTCAAAACCTGATACAAAGTTCCAGTTTGTAAAACTTAATACGAGTGATGAAATAATTGGAAATAGGACTAATACAGATGTACCGATAAACATCGGTGCTATAAATAAATAACCTGCTACATTTTCTTTCCAACCACCAAAAGGAGTTTTATTACGCCTTTTAGATTTTTTACGCACTTTAGTCGGTTGCTTCTTCACTTCTACTGATTGCGCATTTGATACGCTCTGCATTGCGTTCACCTCAGTTTCTTTATGTTAGGCTTAATTATAGGCAGTGTAATCGCTTTCAACAATGTACTATCTTTACCTAATTGACAAAATCTTTACCTAATTGAGATATCTTTTTCGGTCAAACTTGAAAATTTTTAATCTAAAATCTCCAATTTTAACCGTGAATAAGTGCATTCTTTCTCAAAAAAACTGGTCACAGCTCAATACGATTGAGGAGTGACCAGTTTTTTCAGGGTTTTTACTTAGATACAACTATTGCTTGTTCTTGTGCTAGTAAGCATAGTTCGGCTGCTTTAAATGCATGAACCTGCGACATGGCTTTTTCTGTACGATGAATACAATCTAAAATTAGTTCTCCAAAGAAAGGAAATCCAACTTCACCTGCTAACTTATAGTGTTTTTCGCCCTCTTTATTCACCAAGAATAGATGATCTCCCGTTTCTTCTCTTGCCACATCGACGTATTTACGGATTTCAATCGTTCCTTCTGTTCCCGTAATGAAAGTACGTCCATCTCCCCACGTACTTAAACCATCTGGTGTAAACCAGTCGACTTTGAAATATTGTGTTGCACCATTGTCACCCACTAATGTTGCATCACCGTAATCTTCTAACTCCGGATAATCAGGGTTATCATAGTTTGCTACTTTACTATGCAAAATTTCAGCGTCCTTACAATCTGCGTAATATAAGAACTGTTCAATTTGGTGGCTCCCAATATCGCATAGAATTCCACCATATTGTTCTTTCGTAAAGAACCAATCTGGTCGACTTGGGGCATTTAGGCGATGTGGACCAAAACCAGTTACTTGAAGCACGCGCCCAATTGCACCTTCTTTAATTAAATCTCCGGCGAATACAGCACCTTCAACATGGAGGCGTTCACTGAAATAGACCATATATTTTTGTCCAGTTCGTTTAACAACCTGCTTCGTTTCTTCCAATTGCGCCATCGTTGTAAATGGTGTTTTATCTGTGAAGTAGTCCTTCCCAGCTTCCATTACTCGATTTCCAAGTGCACTTCTCTCAGATGGAATTGCTGCTGCTGCTACTAATTTAATCGTTTCATCAGTCAAAATTTGTTCGAGCGTTTCTGCTACCTGGACGTCGGGATATTTCTCGACGAAGTCCGCCACTTTTTTCTCATCTGGATCATAGACATACTTCAATGCGGCACCCGCCTCCACTAAACCATTGCACATCCCATAAATATGGCCGTGATCAAGCGCGGCAACAGCAATCGCAAATTCTCCCTCTTTTACAACTGGATTTGGCTTACCCTTTGGTGCATACGTCATTCCATCCTTACTCATGATTCATCTACTCCCTTATTTTTGATTGAAATCGAATATTTCGTCAACTAATTAATTTGTTCGTCCGACAAATTAATTATTTATCTATAGTTAGATTATATGTAAACGCTCTACTTTTCAAGTTTTTTTTATTCGATGACCAGTTACTGACTCGACACACAAATATACCCCACTACAATTAAGTAGCAGGGCATATTTTCTATTTCCAAAAATTATTGCGCTAATTTTGATTCTAGCACTTCTTCAGATAACTCTTCGTTCATGCTTCCCGTGCGGTATCCACGTAAATCTAGTGAAACGTATGCAAAGCCAAGTGATGTAAGTTTCAGTTGGATTTGATCGCGATGCTTCACTAATTCAGTGATTTCTTCCGGTGTTACTTCAATACGAGCGACATTACCATGATGACGGACACGTACTTGAGCAAATCCAAGTTTCGCTAAAAAAATCTCTGCTTGATCAACTTGTTCAATTTTCTGCTTATCAAGCTTGATGCCATAAGGAATTCTTGATGCTAGGCTGCATGATGCAGGTTTATCCCAAACAGGGAGCCCTAGCTGACTTGCAAGTTCTCGAACTTCATGCTTAAATAGTCCAACTTCTTGAAGTACACTACGTGCTCCTGCCTCTGTTCGCGCCCTCATTCCAGGGCGAAAATCGTCTAAATCATCCATAATCATGCCATCAAGCACATGCGGATAACCTAATTCCTCGGCTAAATCATTGAGATGAGAATAGAGCATTTTCTTACTATAATACCAGCTATCAGGCGTGTTCGCTGCAATATTTGCATTTTCTAGTTCTTTAATTTCTGTTTTGTATACTTGAACACCCATATCTTCAGCTAATTTAACTGCATCCTCAAATTCCTGTTTGCGGAACAATTCTGATGCAACAACAACAGCTAGAACCTGATCTCCAAGCTCTTCCTGCGCACGTTTCAGTACTAAGGTACTATCAACACCGCCGGAAAAAGCGACGATAACGCGTCCCATCTCTGTAAGTGTTTCGCCTAGACGGCGATTCTTATCATTCATTACTTCACTCATGCTCTTTCGCCTCACTTTTCTTCATTTTTATAAGATTCTACCGTAACCTTACTTTTCAAAATGCAAATTGTCAATCAAAAGTGGTTTTCATTTCAACTAGCTACTCCACACTATGGAGTAGCTAGTACAATTTTATTCTCTATCTCACAGACCTAGTAATTCAATATGTTTTCCGATATGGCTAACAAGTGCCTTACGATAATCTGTTTCATGTACATCAAGTGTTTTGAAGAACTCATCTCTAAATACGTGCTGACCTGTTTCATCTTTCGCAGTCAAAATCAAACCGTATGTGACATGGAATAATTGTCTTGCTGCATCATCTTCCATATACTCAGCAAGCTGTTCATCTGCTACATTGTCTAGTTCCTTAATACTCACTAAGTCTGGTGTAACATGATAATACTTCAATGCTTCTTCAAAGTTTTCTAAAGCAAATACATGCATGTTACGATACAAACTTGGATTTGTTTTCGCAATGACGCGAACTGCTTCTAACCAGTTTGTTCCAGCCGTTTTCACGTGGAAAACACCTTTTGTATATTTCGCAATAATCGGGAAAACTTTAAACTTATCACTGCCGGAGTGGATACTTAACTTATACCCGAAATGCTCCGCAATTAACGCGTGTTCACGTAATTCAACTTCAAATTGCACTACATCCCCGATATAGTCAATTCCTTTTTGGAATTCTCCACAGAATCTTGGAGCAAGACTGACGACCGTCACACCTCTTTCGATCAGTTCATTCGCAACGAAGAAATGAGAAATCGGTGCTGTAACTGTTTCTGTTTCATCAATCGAAATTTCAAAGTCAATCGCACGGTCTTCTTTGCTGATATATTCATTATAAACATGCGTTGTGTACGTAATAGCCTCATCATACAGTAAGATATTTCTCATTAATGACGTTTCATCGAATGATAGAGATAAACCATTCACCTCAAAAATTTTGTTTAAATACTTCTCGAAGTACACTTGCTTAACTTCCTCAGGAACTTTAGCAAATTCCTTGACAATCACTTCATCGGACGCTTCTTCAATTGTTTTGTCAATCTGATCTGAACAATCCAATGTAATCATGGATACACCCAGTGATAATGCATATTTAATGTCAGATTCTAGCTTAATGTGATCGCCGTCTGCACCGTATCCACCTGTATAACCTTCTTGGAAAACAGCATATGCAGCTGCATCAAGCATATCGTTCATCGAGCGATTAGTAAGTGTCAATTCACGAATACTTTGTTGAGCAAGGACTGGTTTAATCTTTTTCCCCTTGATTGTTTCAATATGTCCAGGTGATGCTAATCCCAAACGATCTCCTAAGCCGATTGTTGCAATTTTTGTACCAAATGCTTGTGGAGCTGTATAAGGGAAATAGCGATTCAATACTAGACGGTTTTCGTGTGTTAATGGGCATGCTTTCCCTTTTCCTTCAACGCTTGTTCCAGCTAGCTCATCATAGATTGAACTAGCTCCTGTTGCTAAAATAAATTTTTCAGCATTCACCTTTACCATTAATAAATGTACATTGTCATGAACTGTATAAGACTCTTGATAGACAGTAACTTGTTCCGTTTGAGGTGCTACTTTCCCTTGTTCTAGTAACTCAATAATTGGCAATAATATCTTCATCATAATCAATCCTTTGTTTTTTATTTGGACTTTTTTACTAGACTACTGATTCCATCTTTATAATTTACAATACACACCTTCACGAAGAGAGCGTTTTCATTACTATTATCAGAAATATGATACCGCCAACAACCAAATAACAACGTTGTTATTTACATAATATATGATTTATAGGAAAAGAGCAAGTGATTCCTGTGCTTTATTCGATAGATTCTAAACTATTAATCTTTCTAGTTGAAATAACAATCAAAGTTCTTTACACTTCTAATTAACAACGTTGTTAATAGAGATGGGGTTTGTATCTTGCATTCATCAGGTCGGTTATCTTATAGACAGCTTAGTGCTTTTTTTATTCCACTAGGTATCTCGGCAAGTTTAACCTCAATTACACATGTGATTATTAACGGTACATTAAGTAGAGGAGAGCATGCTGCTTTTATTATCGCTTGTTATGCCATAGCGATGTCATTATTCAGCATCCTCGAAAGACCTATGATTGTCTTTCGACAAACGTCCTCGGCATTGGTTACCGATAAAAGCACATTCAAATTAGTAGGTAGATTTTTTATCTATGTCTTGGTAGTTACAATGATAATCAGTACAGTAATTGCATTTAGCCCATTAGGACACTGGTTTTATATTAATATTTTCGGTGCAACTGCCAACATGGTCGAAGCGATTTCACTAGCGTTTAAAGTTGTTATTTTGGTTATTATTTTTTCAGGAATTCGTGGATTGTATCAGGGTATTATCATTACACAGTTAGCAACTAATTGGTTAACAATTGGTGTCGTTGCTCGACTGATTGCGATGTTTATAACTGCCTATTTAATGGTGAATTTCAACTTTATTACAAGTGTCAGTGGAGCGATTATTTTTCTGGTCGGTATGCTGATTGAATGTCTTGTTAGTGTTTACAAAGGGGACTCGCTGTTAAGAAACGGTTTACATCCGGTCGATTCTCCTCCTTTAGTAAAAACAGATGTATCAAGGTTTTATTTCCCTTTGATGTACTATTTTCTCTTGCAAACGATTCTTACTCCAGTTATTTATATTTTATTGGCGAAGTCGACTAATATCGAGATGAGTATCGCTTCCTTCGCCTTAGCTTTTAGTATTACAAATTTGATTTTAGGATTTTTCATGTATACCCATCAATTAGTGTTACAATTTTATGCTGATGACAAAAAAAAGGTCGTTAAATTTGTGATTTTTGCTAGTATCATTCCAACGCTATTATTATGCCTGTTATGCTACACTCCTCTTGGAATGGCATTTATGCAGCGTGTTATGGGTGCTGATGAACCCTTATCTTTAGCAACAATTACGGTATTGAAATTTTTCATTATTAAAACACTTGTTTTTCCTTGGGTTGACTTTCTAAATGGATTTTTAATGCTCAGACGACAAACTAACAAAATGCTTTTTGCCCAACTTGCAAATTTGATTGTTGTAGTTGTAACTATGTTATTGTTAATCCAACTATCACCTCAGTTAAACGGAGTGAACGGTGCGATTGCTGCATCATTAGGTGAGTTAGCTGGATTAGTTATTGTCAGTATCATCATTTACAGAACGACTGACCGTTATAAAAATAAAAACTTATTTAATAAGGGTTCACTTCGATAAATAGAATATATTTTAACACGCCTGTTGATTTACCAAAAAGCAACTTAATTAAACACTAGGCACTCTGTGTATAGTAGCTTTGGTTCGCTGTGGATTGAACGACTTCTATACTATTACCGGCTGTTTTTTTATGTATAGGGATGCGACTTCGCCGCATCCCTATACATTTTTCCGGTAATCGTATTTTGGTCGTTCATCCGTCGCTCTCCAAAGATATAAGTACATAAAGCGCTAATGCTTTTAGGGAAGAAAGAATAGCTGGCTTTTTACTTGGATAAAAGCCGCCAAAGATACAATTTTGGCAGCTGAAGCTTTTACCATGGTCCTACTCACTGTTATTTTAGGTAGTGTCACATTCTTATAAAATTTGCTAAAAGTAAAGTGCGAGTACCTTATACAACGTGCAAGAGTGCCCGAAATTGCATCTTCGGGCACTTACACCCTATAGAAAGTCATCTATTCTTTTCTTTCCAAGCAACTGCATTTTTCACTTGAACGTTGTAGGTATGCGACAGGCAAGTATTCATAACAAGATGACCAAGGAGGAATGAACCCCAATTCCTCCCTAAAGGCTGGCTAGAAATGACGAAGTCGTTTCTAGCCGCCCTTGCTCCTCGGGGGAGGAATGAACTGCAATTCCTCCTTGGTAAAATTATGTCTTAAATAGTTCGCCGAAAGCGAACCGGAAATGATCTAGTGAAAAGGTGGTTTTCAAGCCTTTACTTACCCATGATTTATGCAATTAAATGTTAATCAACAGACGTGATATTTTAAGGGTATCCAACTGAATGGATACCCTTTTTCATTACTTAATATAGCTCGATAAACTGCAATTCAACTCTTTGATTTCCTGGCTAACTAGTCTTGCCATTTCTTGTGCTCCTTTTTCAGTCGAATGTGTACAATCTGTTCCATTCACAGTTATCATATAGAGCTCCTTGGCGCGATCATAACCAATCGAAGACAGATATTCAATACTTTTTTTCATCAAATCAATGATAAATACATCATTGGCTTCCGCAACCTCTTTCATCGCATTACAGTAATCCCCAAAGTCCGTTAAAAATTCCCCACTGACATGATGAAGCCTTCCAACAGGAGTTACTAACACCGGGATAGCCTTTTTGGCTCGAGCCTCGTCAATATATTGCTGCAAGTAATGTTTATAATCATCATATGCTTCCGTATAACGTTCTGGGCGATCCTTTGTTGAATCATTATGTCCAAATTGAATAAATAAATAGTCATTCTCTTCGATTGCATCTATTATCGGATCAAACAATCCTTCCGTAATGAATGATTTAGAGCTTTTTCCCCCTACTGCATGATTTTTAACCGCTACTTCAGGTGTTAAATAATCCGCTATAAACTGCCCCCAGCCGGCTTGCGGGTATTCTGTTGAATCATAATTCCGGACTGTTGAATCTGCCGCCAAATAGATACTGATTTTTTCTCCCTGCATGAATATCACCCTTTTCTAAAAATACGTTACTTTTAATTTCATTCCGACTGTTTCATAGATCAGCTGAATTTACACTTACGTAGCAGTAGTCTTAGTACTATCAAATAGAGCCTTCTAAAAGCTAATAGAAGGCTATTATTTGAATACTCGAGCAGCCTATTCTTAATTATTCAGTACGTCGATGAAGTTAACAATTATCTTTGCTGCTTGTGCGCGAGTTATTGGATTATTCGGCATGAATTTACCTTCAAACCCAGATGCAATTTCAAAATCAAAAAGCATTGAAATCGCATTGACTGTTTCTATATCGTATTTTCCAAAATCGGAAAACGGTGCTTCTTTTGATGCAGAGTAGATATTTCCTGTTTTGTATTCATATGCACGTTGAATCATCAATGCAATTTGTGCACGAGTGACTTTAGCAGAAGGATTAAAGTTATTATTGCTCCCTTTGACAATACCATATTTATAAGCAGCTGCAATTTCTGCTTGCGTTTCGTCGGCATATTCGAAGATATCATTAAATGGTGTCCCTTCGTCAGTATGCAATCCTAAAGCACGAACAATCAAAGATGTAGCCTGAGCACGCGTTAGATAATTATTTGGTTTAAATTCACCATCCGGATACCCTTTAAAGATACCCAGTGCAGTAGCTCGTTGGATATAACTCTCTGCCCAATGACCTGCTACATCTATAAATAGTACCGGTGTTATCGGTGTAGTAACAACTGGTTCAACCGGTTCAACTGGTGTTGGATCAGTTGGTACTGGTTTTATTGAAGTTGTTGACCCAGTTGATGGTGTTGGATTAGTTGGCACTGGAGCTGATGGACCAGTTGGTGGTGTTGGCGTATTGTCAACCGGTTCTTCCTTATCAATACCATCCTCAAATGCACTCCAGAGATTATTCCATTGCTCCCTATTTACCGAAAGAATTTTTCCTTTATCATCGAAATTGAACATTTCCGTTATGCTTGCAAAAATAGCATCTGTATATTCTGCTGAAATTTCTTGGCCTGATTTATTAATTGATTTACTTCCATTAAACATAAAGTTATGATCCGATTCCAACGCTGAAGGATAACTATCTTTCGATGCACCTTCTGTTTTGATTGAGATAAACCCATCGATTGTGAAATCCGTTGTGATTCCATTGTAAGTTGTAAAGCCCAAGTTCGTGCCATTATCTACACTAATATTATTTTGAGCAATAACACCTGGGTTGCTGTTACTAGTAAAACCGTACGTACCATTATCAAATGCTAGACTATTTTTAATAACGTGAGGTACGTGGACCCCTTCCCCACCAAGTTTGAAGCCGTTTTTGTCACCACTACCTTCATGGCCATTTGACAATGTTCCGTTGTTAAACGCAATACTATTTTCGATTAGCACTGCACCAATCGCGCCTGTTCCAACTTTTGTATACAAATCCCATCCATCATCGATATTGTTGTAAGCTACCGTTCCCCTGAAGATATTCCCTTCACCGGATGTTAATTTTGCCGCAAAACCATCGGCATTATTTTCTGATGGGTCGCTATTATCAAACGAGATGCTGTTTAATATAAGGTTATGAGACGGCCATTTCGTCTTATCTTCCTCATAAACATCTGTACGGCTAATTTGAAGTCCTGTATCTCCATTTTCAAATGTTCTTATATTTTCAATCGTGTTATGGCTTCCACCTACTGTATAACCTTTTGTATTTCCAGCGGAACGTGCAAAGTCAATCCCTTCAACATGCCAGTAATTCCCACTATGCACGGCTCCTTCTGATTTTTTATCAAAATCAATGAGCGGTCGTTCTGTTGCATTAGAATCGGCGATTAAATACTTCATCGCATTTTTTGTTCCATCGTTAGATTTTCCAATCACCAATGGCGATGAACGGATGTAATGGCCTTCAAGTACTATAATTTTTTGGCCTTCCCTAACAAATTCAATTGCTGTATCCAAATCAAGTGGCGATGCTTTCGTACCATCCCCTACACTCGTCCCTTCAGGCGACACATAAATATCGCCATCATCTACATATGTTTTCATCGTAACAGTAAAGTTTTGTACGAATCGATTGTAATCTGTTAAAAACTGTGTATCATCCGGTAAAAAAGAAACAGTAAAGTTCGTATCTGTATTATCCGCAAGGACTGCAGGTATGTTAACGACTTCTCCTGCTTCAATAGTCATATTGTCTGCGATAATCACTTGCTCTTTTTTAACCGTAACCGTTCCACTGACATTCGATTTTAACACCAATTGGTAATCAGTTTTAGATACTTTATCTAATGATTGAATCTCCAATTTAGGTGCAACTGCTTCAGCTGGGGGTGAAACTTTTGGTGTATCTGTAGCTGCAGCTGTAATCGTTAAATCGATATTTTGAACTTTAATTGTAGCTAGACGAGCTGTGTAAAAACCGACATACATTTTTCCATCTTGTATTTTTAAAATTTCAGGTTCGTAAATGGTTTCTTCTTGGCCATCATTTATTTTACCTGTAAAACCACTATTTGTTTTCGCAAGCGTCAAACGGTAATTATCTGCAGTATTATGGGCATCAGGTCTTATTGAATCTAACATGATTTTCTGAATGCCTTGGCTACCTTCCCCGTCAGGAGCGACCACGCCAGTTCTTGCAAATAATTGTGTCCCTATCGGTTCACGGGTTCCTCCACTAAACCCGCCAATCGCTGCCATGTTTGAAGCAAAGACACTTGAATCATCTGCTGCTCCATTCACATCTCTCGCCATAATTCCGAAAGATTCCTGGCCATCATACGGTGTTTTTGCAAATGCTTCGATTTTAATGTCTGCGGATAAAACAAAGTTATCCTCTTCTGCATCAATTTCCGTATAGTAGAATGTAATGCCGTCATGGTCACCCGTAACTTTTCCGCCGCCTTCAAGTGCAACAAGTTTAATAACGCCATCTTCTAACACTTCAATATAATTACTAGATGTGGAGGATGATTGACCAAATCGAATTTGTTTCCATTCAGGTACTATTTGTTCTCTTACAGTAACTTTGAAATCAATCGTCGCCAAATTTGAATCGGCTGGGATTAATTGAATGGTGTAAGTTCCAACTGTCTGATTGTCAAAACCGGTCGTATTAATCGTATAATCTGCTTCCCCTAAGACATCACGGTCCGCATTATCATAGACTTTTGAAACGACTAATCCACTACTATCAAAGTCATCACCGATATAATAGGTCGTTTTAGGATAGTTCGTAACTTCGATTCCTTCAACTTCTTTAACTTTTACAGTAACCTCAAAGGCTACTTCTTTCCCTTTGTGCATAATTGAAACTGTTTTACTTCCAGCAGAAGTCGAATCAAATCCACCCACAACATAATCAGCGGGGACTAATCGAACTTCTTTACCATCACTATACTTTGCGTAGACGGATAAACCAGCTAAATCCAATTCATCACCAATGAAGTAAATCAGTTTTTCCGGTAAATCCTTAATTTCCACAGTGTTTAGATTTGCGTCTTTCACATCGACATGTAAAACAATCGATTGCTCTGGTGTTTCTAATGAGCTAATTGTGATTGGTATACTACCAGCTTCCTCAAATATATAGCCATCTACAGGGAAATCAGTTCCACTTAGAGAGAAACTAAATTGATCATCCGACAACACGGCTGTTTTGTAGCCATCATTATATGTTGCTACAACTACCAAGCCTTGTGGATCAAATGAATCACCTTTGTAATACTCCAGCTTCGCTGGGTAATATTTAATCGCAAGATCTGTAACAGCTAATGTTTGGATTTCTAAGTTAACTGTTGTAGACACTCCATTGTAATTAATCGTAATTGTGTTTGTACCGGCTTCACTATTATCGAATCCTGTGACGATGTAATCGTTGGCCGAAATCATTTCCGAGCTTCCATCTGTAAACTCCGCTGTAACAACAAGCCCTGTCACATCTAAAGCTTCCCCAACTAAGTACTCTATTTTCATATTCGTTGAATCAACAAACAAATTTTCTACTACTCTTGTATCTATTTTGATTTCCGTATCGCTAAAAGTAACTTCAGCATCTCTTGCTACATAAATACCGGCAAAAACGTTGTCAGCTAATAAGTCTGTCAAAATTATTGGCTCGCTATCTTCCCCATTAACAGATACAACATACGTATCACCCGATTTTTTTATCATTAAATCATATTCATTCCCAGGCGTCGGGATATTACTATCGAATGGTTGAAGTTTTGTTTGTGTTTCCTGTTTATAAAATCCTTTTACGGATTGATCTAAACCACCTACTGCAACATAATTCGATTGATGTCCGCTCGAATTCCTATGCTCACCAATTTCGTCACGAACCATTAACCCAAAAGATACTTGGTTATTCGCGCCAAATTTATGAATAGTAGCTTTTGCATGCATTTCAAAATTCGCTTGTGACGGTAATTCTTTATGATAAAAAGAAATACCATCGACAGAACTAGAGATTTTTCCACCTGCTGCCGCTAACGTAACTGAACCATCTTCATGCACAGTCGGATCTGGGTTTCTGTCATCATTCGTATTATCACCGAATACACTAAACCCCCAATCCCCTAGTTCAACTTCATCCTCAATCGTTAAATTTACATTGGTATAGTTAACTTTTGCATTTCGTGCTGTGAATAAACCTGCATAATTGATATCTCCTGTGAACCCATCTATGACACTCACTTCATCACCAATTTTAACTGACACTAAGTTCCCGCTCTTCTTCACACTTAACTCATATACTTCACCATTCGTTGGAGGCGTTATCGTATTTTCAAAATCGATTTTTGATAGCACTCCGTCCAATCTGGTAAATGTTTTCATTGTTTGATCGAGTGCACCTACCGCAACATAGTCACCTGCACCATATTCAGTTCCATGTAAATAAGCATGTACATCATCACGTAGCATAACTCCAAATGAGACTTGGTTATTGGCATCAAAATGTTCTACTGTTACGGTTGCTTTCAATTCAAAATTCGCAGCTGTAGGTACTTGCTTAAAGTAATACGCAATGCCATCAGAGCTCGAGGAAATTTTACCACGATTCCCTGAGCTTCTTACTAAAACCTTATTGCGCTCTTCTTCATCTTCCGTTATTTCAAAGTTATCTGTCGTTATTTTGTCTTGTCCACCGACATCACCAAAAACAGTACCAGACCAGTCACTATAAATCGTTGCAATCTCCTTATTAGCTTCTGCAACTTCCATAATTTCTGTAATTCCGGAATCGTCATTAATTATCTCAGATTGATCACTATCATTAGTCAGTAGATTTCCTTCTAAATCACTCGAAATATCAGTCATCTCATCAAAAGGATTATCCAATTCCGCTGCCACTTTAGCAACGTTTAAATTAGGGGTTAACAAAATAAATACCATAAATAACATAAATAATCGTCTATGTTTCTTCATTTAGAGCCTCCTAAGGATTTTACTTTCCCAATATTGAAAATATTATTAGCGAAAAGAAATGAGAATCTTAAAACATGATTCTCATTAATGGCAATGCTTTTACTGCTTAAAATTGAAGCTTAAAATCCCTCCCTTTAGGTAGATCAATTGCGCCTCGGCGTAATTGCGTTGGGATTTTGAATTGTGCACAGCACAATTCACTCCCCTCAAAATCCCTAACATCCGCCGGCCGACAAAAACGCCACGTCCTGTGTCATTGTCGGCACTAGTACGTCCTGTACGTCGGAGGCTTAACAGGGAGGAATTGAACTTCATTCCTCCTTAATCAGCAGGGAGTTTGAACTCCCTCTGATTGAAATGCTTTTCTGGCATGCATCCCACCACTAAGGAGAAATGGAACTAAATTTCTCCCCTATAGAAGTGGGGGACTTCTGCTGAATCAAGTTAAAATTTAACCAAGTCCTCAACTTTAACAGCTTGACCTGTTTTCAGTGAGATGTTCCCAGCGATTCCGGTTAAAATGGATGTTGCGCCGTCAATATGTGAGGCCGCTCGGTTGAACTCATCTTCGGAAGGTACTCCGAAAAGATCTTGTAATAGAATTGGATCGCCGCCACCGTGACCACCTTCTCCTTCTACAACTTCAACTTCATAAGGTTCACCGAACATCGGTAATACTTTCACCGACTTCTCTTTCAGCTTCCCTTCATCCTCTTTTGAACCACCAGAATTTATATAGGATTGTTCACGGACTTGTACTTCGATTCTTCCCTTACTACCATTAAAGGACACGATAAATCCTTCCCACGGTAAATAAGCATTGAGTGAATACGTTAAAACTGCTTTGTTTTTATACGTAACCATCACACCTAGAGTGTCTTCAATATCAATGCCATCACCAAACACACTCTGATCACGCTGATAACCATCATCTTTTTCCGCATCTAAGTAAAGCGACTTCAAATGGGGATTATCCTCCAATTGAATAGCGAAAGGATCATTTTTGGCATTTTCACTGCCGTGTGCACGCTGATAGAACTTTGTTTCTCCACGTTTTTCGGCATTTTCTTTGCCATAAAAACGTAAGCCACCCGTAGCATAAACTGTTTCAGGCGTTGAATTTAACCAAAAATTCACCAAATCAAAATGATGTGTGGATTTATGAACGAGCAGGCCGCCGCTATTCGCTTTATTGCGATGCCATCTACGGAAGTAATCTGCACCGTGCTGCGTATCTAGTGCCCATTCAAAATTAATGGAATAAACATCTCCTATGACACCATCACGAATAAGTTCTCTAATTTTTGTATTATGCGGCGCATAGCGATAGTTAAATGTGACACGTACTTCTTGCCCCGTTCGCTTAATCGCATCAATGATTTCCTGTGTCTTCTCAGCATCTATTGTCATTGGCTTTTCAGTAATAACATCACAACCTAACTCCAATGCCCTAACAATATATGTATGATGCGTGCGATCCACTGTTGTCACAATGACGATATCTGGTTTCTCTTGCGCAATCATCATTTCAAATTCACTTGCCAAATAGGTCGAAATTTGAGGATGATCATACTTTTCTTCTAATAAGCGGTTTGAATAATCCATTCTTGTTTGATTGACATCACAAAAAGCAACTAACTGACAAGTATCTTTAAAATCTCTAACCATTGCACCGTAAAAAAACTCCGCTCTTCCACCTGTACCAATTAATACATATTTCTTACTCATTTCCCCAGCTCCCATACTCATTTTTTGTCCTTACGCTTCTACTACTTCTACTGATTGCGCCTCTACTTCTTTGTCCTTTCCTATTGATTGTGCCAGCTCCATCTTTTGAATCACCTTATACACAAACCACATCATCATATATGATAAAAGACTAACACTGAAAAATGGAATAATTCCTGGTATTGAGATGCAGAGATAATACAGAGCTGCAATCCCAGCCAGTAGAACAAATGTATAATGAGGATGCGATATCCCAATTAACAATGCATATTTGATGTACAGTCTCTTATTCCAATCATAATGTACATAAATCGGAAAAATATAGAGTAACAAAACAACATACATCACACCACAAATAAATAAAGCAGCTCTCAGTAACGTGAACAGACCGCCTGTTGGTGAAAAGGCCAAATCAATATAAATAATGTAACCGATTGCAAAAAGCACTACACCAAAAAATGTGGACTTGAAAAACTCTTGACGATAAGTAGTCCAAAATGTTTTAAATACAGGTATATCCCTATCCCCCATCACCCATTTACGGGTAACCGTAAACAATGCAACTGTGGCAGGCATAAAACCAAAGATCCCTAATCCTAGTAGTGTAAATAAAATCCACAACAAATTTGCATAAGCTAATTTAGAAATAAGTTCACAAATTCTCAAAAAACGTCCGGTTAGCCCTTCTAACTCCACTTCAATCACCCTTTCTCATCTCAATTAGTGAACGAGCCGCTCCAAAATTGAAAAGGCCATTTCTTTATTCTTTGTATACTTAGGAATAATTGCAACTAATTCCAGTGGGGTAGAACCAAAATCATATTTATCTATATAACTGACGCGGATTGCGTTAGGATAAATTTGACCTATTTCCACCTCTTCACCAGCTGCTTGTTTTGCCGCTAACTCAAAATCAGTTAATGCAACTGTGTTGTTGTCATCCCTAAATTCATCTAATGGATAAATCTCTTTAGAATCATATGCTGTCGCCAGCAATTCACGGTCCATTATGATAATATCTCCAGAATGTCGAACAATTTCTATCATGAGCCTTTCAGCAACCGATGGATACAACAAAATGTCAGCGCTTTCTTGATCGAGTTTTATATCCTCCTTCATCTCCGTCAATGTATCTTCTGAAATAGTTGAGAAGACGAGAATTTGAAACTCTCCATCATTTGTCTGCTGCTGACAACTTGCCAAAAGAAATGAACAAGCAAGCATTAGAAATACAACTACAGCCTTCAAGTTATTTTTTCTAGTCATACTCAACGCTCCTATTTTCATTGTTGGACTTTATTTTAGCCTAACTAGACCATCACATCTATAATCATATAAACTGTTTAGCCTTATGTAGTCCGTTTTTCAGCGTTTTAATGCAATGTTATTAAATGATTATTAAGAAAACTATAAATTCAAACTGTATTCCAGAAAGCATTATGTTATAATTAAGTTGATGCGGTAAACCAATTCTCACGTATTTAAAAGCAAAGCCAAGCTTACAGATGTTTTCGAATAAAAGGGGACTAGTTAATGAGAAACAGAAAGAAAATTTATATCAAACTATTAACGATTATTACAATTTTGGCGACACTTCCAGTAATTATAGTAGGGTTGTTTTCCTATTTAAAATCAGCAGAAATTATTCAATCGAATGTTGCCGAAGAAAAACAACAAAGCATCTATCAGATTCAAACCAACTTTGAGCAAATCTTGCAAACAGTCGATCTGTCAGTTACAACATTTGTAACCTCTCACCAGCTTATTAAAACATTAAAAGAACCATTAACAACCTATCAATTCCAGCTCTATCATCAAACAAAAAAGGAAATCAACCAACTTCAACGTTCTGACAGTGGTGTCTCCAACTTTTTATTAGTCAGCCTTGAACAAGGATGGCGTATCAATAACAATGGGCTTAGAAGATTAGAAGAAGGACAGGCCGATGACATACTTCAAAAGTATGCTAATCTACCTTTTAAATCCTCCTGGATAATTGAGCAAGAGGATCAAGTTTTGTTCGACTCAAGCGAGGGCAATTCCTGTAATCACTACATAAACCTTGTTAAAAAATTACCACTCAATTCAAATCAAAAAACGGGAATCGCTATTGCCTATGTGCCTGTCTGTGATTTTACAGATATGTTAACTAGTCATTTAGATTCAGAATCTCTAATGGTTTTAGATGAAAATTATAATGTAATCACACATAATGATCATGAAAAAATCGGGGAAAATTTTTCAAGTCAATCATTTATCTCTGAACTAAATACACTTCCTAGCGATAAAGGGCAATATGACGTAGCTCTGAATGGAAGCGATTACAAGGTTACCTATCGAAAATCTGCCTATAATAACTGGACATATATTTCAGTTATTAAAATAAGTGAATTAAATAAGCAATCAAATTCAATTGGCTGGTTTACACTAGTCATTAGCACAGTCATTTTACTAGGTGCCCTGATCATTTCATTCATTGCATCACATAGGCTTTACGCACCTATCAATCGAATAACGACTACACTATCGAATTCGTTATCAGGTATCAGTCAAAGCGGGAAAAAGGTTGATGAGTTTAGTATGATAGAAAGTCAGATTCAACATGTACTCGAACAGAATGACGAGTTAGAATCTAGACTTCAAGGACAAATTGTGCAACTTAAGCAATTTTTTATGGCCCGCCTGCTTCAAGGGAATATTCATAATGAGGAATTGGAAAGTAAGCTACTATCCTTTGGCTATACACAAAATTGGAGAAGATTTTCAGTACTTGCACTTCAAATTGATTCGGATGAAGATACAGAATATCGTGTCGAAAACGAAGAATTATTGTTATTCACAGTGAATACGTTGATTGAGGAATTGATTCCTTCCAACAATCGAATGACGCCTATTGTCATAAACAACACACAAATCACACTCTTTTTTGATAATGAAGTGGAAGACAAACACTATACAGAGTCACTTACAACGATGATCAAAAGAATTAAATCAGCAGTGCAGAATGAGTTGGGGATTTCCATAAGCGTAGGAATTAGTCAAACATACCAAACATTAACGAATGCGCATGAAGCATTTAAGGAAAGTCGTGAGGCACTCAGACACATACTTAAATTCGGTCCAGGCTCAATCATCTTTTATGAAAACCTACAAAGTGATTCTAGTTTCTTCACATTTTATCCGAAGCATATTGAAAATGATCTATTTAACGCCATTAAAACGGGTGATAAACTTGAAGTGGACCATAACCTCGACAAACTGTTAGAGTCTTTGTTCAATGAAGAGTTAAGTAATACGCAACACGAAATTGCCATTGTACGCTTACTCACTAATTTAATCAAATTAACCGAAACACTTGGTGTCAACGTCTTAAAATATGATGGCCATAAATCTTTATTTAACCAACTATATGAATTTAGAACACTTCCTGAAGTTGTCAATTGGTTTAAAAAACTAATCATTTATCCGATGATGGATGAGTCTGAGGAACGGACACAGTCGCAATACAAAAATATTTCAGACGAGATCATTCATATTGTCCAACAAGAGTTTGATTCTGACTTAACATTGAATTATATTGCTGACAAGCTGCATTACAATGCAAATTATTTGAGCAGTATTTTCAGAAAAGAAACCAATACATCATTTAGTGATTATTTAGCGCTCTATCGCATTAATGTTGCGAAAAAGTGGCTAGAGGAAACCAATATTACAGTTAAAGATATAGCTGAAAAGCTCAACTATCAAAATTCACAAAACTTTATTCGATCGTTTAAAAAAGTCGAAGGTATCACGCCCGGAAAGTATAGGCAAAGTAAACAAGAATAATACAAAAAATCCACCATTGACAACAGTCATTTGGTGGATTTTTTAATGATTCATTATAGGACAAAGGAGATGTGATGTATCAACCATTCGAATGATTTTTCCCCATTTATTTCATGTCCTCCCTCAAATATATGAGATGAAAACGACTCTTCAGCATCAAATGTTTGATAGATTTTTGCTAGCCTCTCTATCGCAACTAATGATTCTTTAAGCGGAAAAAGATGATCGGCTGTGCCTGCTTCGATAAAAAGAGCCCTTGGAGCTATTAAGCCGATTAAATTTGGCATTTCAGTATATTCCAATATGCTTGGTACATAGTTATCCAAGCAATGCCTTCTATCCATAATGCTGCCTTTAAACGTACTTGTATATCCGCTTACAACCGTCGCCTTTATTCTATCGTCTAGGATTGCAGTGAAGGAAGCAACTAAACCTCCTCCTGATATCCCGATGCAACCAATTTTACTTTCATCTACTTCCTCGAGCGATTGCAAGTAGTCAATGACACGTCTACATTCTTGTACTCGCAGGCCCGCCAACGTCTTCCCTACTAAAAGTAATTGACTAGCAATCATAAAGCAGGAGTTGTCTGTAGGTGAATTCCCTCCAGGATCTGACTGTAATTTCCGATCGCCAAACCCTATTAATTCTGGGACAATAACAACAACTCCCTTTTTTACAAGCTCAATTGCAAACTCTTTATGGTACCCGACGTCTGTTCTCTGTGAACCATCTGGATGTAATCCAACAGCCTCTTTACTGCCATAGCCATGTCCATGAATAGCGAGGACAGCAGGCAATTTAGTGCCCTCTCTATTTTTAGGGATTAATAGATAGACAGGCATTCTTAATTGCTGAATTGTCGATATTTCAACACGTAATCGGAGATAAGAGCCCATATCTGACCGCTCAAGTAGTAGAGGGGCCAGCTCTTCCTCCTCTCCTTCAAAGTTCCCTAATAATTGTTGGAATTTATTTTTCAAATCAATCTTTCCAGCTTCATCGAACACATTTATATGTGACTTCACACTTTCAGTATACAAACTATTCAAATAACCATCAGCAGACCACATCTTATATCCCCCTCAAAAATAATGAGAAGCCTATTTATTCTTTTACGGATCCTAGTAAAGCACCTTTTGCAAAATGCTTTTGTAGGAAAGGATATACAAGTAGGATTGGAACCGTTGCAACAACGATAACCGCCATTTTTACTGATTGGGATGGAGGTGGTACATCTGAGTATGCAGCACTATCGTATGAAATACCCGTTGCTAAAACAACAATTTGACGTAGTAGCACTTGGACGGGCCATTTTGCAGCATCACTTAAATATAAAATGGCATGCATATAGGTATTCCAATAGGTTACTCCATAAAATAGTGAAATCGTTGCAATCGCCGGCAATGAGCATGGGATTACAATTTTAAATAGTACAGCGAAATCACCAGCCCCATCAATTTTAGCTGACTCTTCCAAGCCGGAAGGTAAGTTTTGGAAAAATGTTTTTAAGATAATCATATTAAATACGTTAATGGACACTGGAATAATTAAAGCTGCTAACGAATCCAATAACCCCGTCTTTTGTACAATGATAAATGTCGGAATAATTCCACCATTAAAAAGCATTGTAAAGACGATGAAAAACATAATATATCTTCTACCAGGCAGGTCTTTGCGCGATAATCCATACGCTGTCATGGTAGAGAGTAGCATACTCCAAGTCGTACCAACAACGGTTACAAATATAGATATGAGAATAGATTTTAAGACTGTATCCGTTGAAAATATATATTTATATGCACTTAATGTGAATTTCGTCGGAAACAATAGAAAGTTTTTACTCGCAATTTCAGCACCCGTTGCAAAGGAACTCCCTAAAACGTGAATAAAGGGTAATATCGTTACTAGCGCTACGATTGTTAGTAGTGATGTGTTAATAAAAGTAAATAAGCGACTTCCAACCGATTTGTCTTGAATCATTTGTACAACACCTCCTTAAAGCATTAATAAATACCTTCTTCGCCATTCTTTTTTGCCAACCAGTTGGCGAGAATAACAAGTACAAGACCTACAAAGCCCTTAAATAATCCAACTGCGGTTGCATAGCTGAATTGCCCCTGTCGTAGCCCTGCTACATAAACGTATGTATCAAAAATTTCAGCTACATGACGATTTGTTGAATTTAATAATAAGAATACATGTTCAAATCCGAGCTCTAATACATCACCAATTTTAAGTATTAACAGTATGACAATGACACTTTTAATGGCAGGTAGCGTAATATGCCACATTTGTCTAAATCGATTAGCACCATCCATCTTCGCCGCTTCGTATAACTGCGGATCCACTGAAGCAACTGCTGCAAGGAAAATAATTGTTCCCCAACCAGCCTCACGCCAAATGACTTGCCCAATGTACATAGGACGGAACCAGTTAGCATCCAATAAGAAATTGATTTGTTCTGATCCTGCACTCTTCAGCAAGCCGTTTATGATTCCACCGTCCATTGTGAACAATACATAACTGATGGAAACAACAACAACCCACGACATGAAGTGCGGTAAATAAATAAACGTTTGAACCATTTTTTTATACTTTTCGTTTCTTAATTCATTCAACATTAATGCTAAAACGATAGGTATTGGGAAATAAATTAGTATTTGTAATCCAAATAGGACTAGCGTATTTTTTAAAATCATCCAAAAATCTGATGATGTAAATAATCTCTCAAAATGCTTAAGCCCTACCCATTCACTTCCGGCTATTCCTAAGTAAGGTTTATAATCTTGAAAAGATATGATCATCCCGAACATAGGAATATATTTATAAATAAATAAATATAACAGACCGGGAGCAATCATTAAGTAAAGCATTTTATGCTTTGCAAGCCTTTTTAGCAAGCTGTTTTTTGCTTTCTGCGTACTGTCCGATTTCGGAAAAGTAATCTGCTGAGTCATTGTTATCACCCTTTCTTAGGAGGTAGAATTCTAAACCACTTTAATCTCATATATCTACCTAATCAAAAACATTTTATACATATGCCTTGAAAAGGATTTCTTTCGTGTCTAATAATTGCTCCTTATCGCAACAAGGAGGGGAATCCCCTCCTGTGCGATTCAATGGACTGCATGTCAAAGTCAATTTGTTAGAACAATTGAATAGGATCTTCTACTTTATTAATTATCTAGATGCATTAAACTCTTCAATAATTTTACTTCCGCCTTCAGATTTCCACTTTTCAATTTCTTTGTTAAATCCAGCTTCGTCAATTCCGCCTAGGATATAGTTGTACGTTGCATCGTTGATGATTGCTTGTAAACGATCTCCATCTTGAATATAAGTTTCTGAATCTAGTGTAAGTGTAGGATCTTGTATTAAGTGACTATCATTTTCTAAAATTAATGCCTCAGCTTTTTGACGCGGTTCATAATCGAAACGTGATTCGTATCTGCCGTTTGTTTCTGCTTCACCAATGCCTAGCATATTGTACGCAAATACTTCTCTTTGAATTTTATCTTGATCGCTATCAATTACTGCATATCCATCTACAACAGAATAATGTTCTCCTTCTACTCCCCATTGAACAAGGTTAGAAAGTTCTGGTGTCATCATTAAGTCGTAAAAAGCTAAAATATCTTTCAACTCTTCTTCTGTTTTGATTGCAGATTTAGGAAACAGGATTTCATTGTTATACCCTGGATTCGACCATACTGTAAATTCACCAGTTGGGCCTGCAACATAGTTGTGTACATCAAATACTAAATCCGGGTTAAGCTCAACTGCATCATTATACAACCCTAAAATATCAACCATTGCACCGATATAAATACCAGCTGTCCCATTTTTCAACAATGCCTGCTGATCTTCTTTACTTGTAACAGGGAAATCTTGGTTCATAAACTTATCATCACGTAAATCTTTCATGAAGTTCATTGCATTCATATACTCTGGGAACATGAATTCAGGCTGCAACTCTCCACCTTGTTCGCCCCAGTTATTTGGTGTTCCATACCAAGATGCAATCGTTTTAAATGCACCATAGATTAAATCACTTCTATCTGTTAAGCCGATTGTGTCATGTTTACCATTACCATCTGGATCGTCTTCCGTAAATGCTCTTGCCATTTCATAGAACTCTTCTACTGTTTTTGGTGCTTCCAAACCTAAGTTATCAGCCCAGTCTTTTCGATAAATCATGCCTTGTCGAGATAGTGGTCTACCTTGATAAAGAGAGTAAACTTTCCCATCAACCATTGTATTGTTAACCACTTCATCTTTTAACTTCCCTAAATTTGAAAACTCAGAAAGGTAAGGACCGATTTCCCAGAACTGACCATCACGAATTGCACCTTTGAATTGGTCTACCTGATCTGCTCCCATTGTTACAGCTTGTGCAAATGTTCCAGTTGCGAATGCAGTATTTAACTTATCACTATAGTTATTGTCAGGAACCCATTCCATTTTGATTTCTACATTTGCAGCTTCTTCTACTAATCTAAGTAGTTTTTCATCCGGCACTTCCGCAGTGTGGAGCTTCGTCATTATAGAAAGTTTCGTTTTTTCTTTTTCCTTCCCAGCCGACTCCCCTTTACTTGTGTCGCTCGTTGTAGACGGTGAAGCGCTTTCATCTTTCGGTTTATCATTACTACATGCCACTAACACCATTAAAACTACCAGCATCGAAAATAAAGCCGTTACCCCTTTTTTCCAGTTCATATTATCAAACACCCCTTCTTCTTTTTGTACTGCACATTTAGCATAAGTTATAAGTACCTATATCGTATATAATCAATTTCTTATACTCCTACAAACCCAGTCACACCAAGGTGAAAACGCTTCCATGACAACATACTGATTATTCTTTCTACAGTTATACCACCATTTATTGATATACTTCTATTCTTTTCAGCTTGAATCGTCTCAACAATGAAAACGTTGTTACTTTATGTTACATTAGAATAAATAGCAAATACTGAAACAGGTGATCAATGATGAACATAACGATAAAAGACATTGCGAAAGTTGCCCAAGTGAGTTACTCCACTGTATCAAAAGCATTAAATAATAGCCCTTTGGTTAAAGAGGACACCAAAAAAAGGATTATTGAAATTGCTAAGGAATTAGGTTATGAGCCTAATTTTGCTGCCCAAAGACTTGCCTCTAAGCAAACTAGGATTATCGGGCTCATTTGGCCGACAATCGAGCGAGTTGTCCTGTCGACACTAGTAACAAAAATTAGTGATGAAATTAACACAACACCCTATTCAATGATTCTTTCCGTTGACCCCGTACAAATAGCTGTAGATACTTTTAAAAGATTTCAAACGGATGGAATCATTTTATTTGAAGAAAATATGGATTTATCCATCGATGCGAATACAATTCCTCTACTTTCCTATGGGGTTGCAGAAAAAGAGAATCCTCCATATCCTATTATCGATGCCAACCACGAGTTAGCAATGTATGAAGCTGTAAGATATTTATATCATTTAGGCCATACAGATATTATTTATATTGGAGACCTCTCATCTACTGATCACATGCAAATCGAGAAACACAAAGGATTTAAAAAGGCGATGACTCTCTTTGGTTTATCCTCTGACGATAATCAGTTAATCGATACAGCTGGGCTGAATTCATACGATGGATATTTGGCAACCAAAAAAATCCCGAACTCCCCTACTCATCCTACAGCAATTGTTGGAGGGAGCTTTGATATTAGTGGAGGAATTATTCGAGGTATTAAGGAAAAAAACCTCGCTATTCCTGAAGACGTTTCCATTATTAGTTACGACAATATCCCCCAAATGGCCGATATAGAAATTCCATTAACATGTATTGGTGTACCGGTCGATAGACTAGCGACAGAAATAGTTACAACCATTATTAAGTTCATTGAAGAAAAAGATGTACACCCTACTGTAAAAAAACTAACCCCTATTCTAACTGAAAGAGCCAGCTGCGCAGCTAAAAAAAATGTATAGGGATGCGGCCAAGTCGCCTCCCTATACAAGATTATTTTTTCCCTTGTTGTAAATATTCATGAATAATCTCCTGTTGAATGGCTGGATGACAGGTTAGAGTAGATTCGTTTGTCAACAGAGTCACGGGAGCCCCATCTAAATCAGTGGTGATCCCCCCGACCTCTTTCACAAGAATAATACCGCCTGCTATATCCCATGGAGCAAGATTCATTGTTAAATAACCATCTATAATGCCTTCTGCGACATAAGCAAGCTTTAAAGCAGCAGAACCGTAAGATCTTGAGCCCCTTATTTTCTTAACAAGTTGTTGCATAACTCGCTCATCCATGACACTATTTTCACATAACCAATGGTGATTAAATCCGAGCATCGCTTCGTCGAGCACAAGTTGTGGCTTTAGGAGTGGTAACTTCACATCATTTTTATAAGCCCCTTCATTTCTTTTAGCGCTATACAAAATATCAGCCATGACATCGTAAACAAAGCCAATTTCACCAATTCCTTCAGAAAAGATACCTACGGAAATCGCAAAATTCCTCTTCTGCTGTACGAAGTTCATAGTGCCATCTATAGGATCAACTATCCATACAATCCCATCCAATGATGTGACATCATCTCCATAGCCTTCCTCACTAAACAATAAGTGATGAGGATATGTTTTTTTAATATTTGCAGCTAAGAAATACTCGGTTTCCTTATCCATCGTCGTGACAAGATCTTTTGGGTTAGATTTCGTATCAATAATGAGTGGATCATTAATTTTTGCACGAATCGTTTCGCCAGCTTGTAGGACCCATTCTTTTGCATACTGAAAAATGTCATCACGCAGATTTTTATCCATATAACTCTCCTCCTCCTCGTTAAGCTTGTTTGTATTTCTCCTTTAAAAACGCAATGCTATCATTGATGAAGGGCTCTCTTGTGTTCTCTAAGAGAACATTGATATATGGTTTCCTTGGCTTTATCAATTTAAAGACTGCATCATAGTTTAATAATCCTGTACCTACTGGCACCATCTTAATCCAACCGTCTTCAATGATAAAATCTTTAGCGTGCATGATGACCATTCTATCTCCAAAAAGGTCCATTGCTTCTTGAAAAACTTCCTCTTGTCTTTGATAGTTCGTAGGATTCAAAAAGTTTGCCGGATCAAAGATGACTTGGAGGTTCGGCGAATCAATACTATCCAATAGCCTTTTTAATACTTGTGGGGAATAAACCGGATGATTGATGCCTCCTTCTATGGCAACAATGACACCGAATTTTTCTGCTTCTACTACTAATTCACTCACGCTCTCTACTACATCTAAAAAAGGTTGCTCCTCATAATTATCTACCGTATATCCTGTCTTTTCATAGACGTTACCTGTTTCAGTACCAACGATACTACAACCAAAATCTCTTGCAAAGCGAATATGCTCTTTAAATCGATCCAATTCCTGTTTTCTCTTCTCTTTATCAGGATGAATCATATGAATATAGCAGCCTAACACTGCAATTTGAACATCTTTCTTCCGGAATGCATCCCCAATATAGCGAGCAAAACCAGGGCTTAAACTGCCAACACCCGTATTCATATTTGTAAAAGATTTTCCTAGCGCTAGCTGCACAGATGTTAATCCCTTATTTGAGATTTCTTCTACTAACCCCTCTACTGTCGTCTGATTTTCAATATCATGTGCACGTATCCCTAAATTCAATTCCATTGTAATCCTCCTCGTCATATATCAAATACGCCGTATCACGGACTGTGATACGGCGTATTAAACGTGTTATCTAGATAACCATCCACCATCTATAGCAATAATGGAACCATTCATATAGTCAGATGCCTTACTTGCTAAGAACACGACCGTGCCCATTAAGTCTGCTGGATCCGCCCAGCGTCCTGCTGGTATGCGTGCTAATATTTCACTATTGCGTTTCTCATCCGCACGAATAGGAGCCGTATTTGCTGTTTTTACATAGCCGGGTGCAATCGCATTTACTTGAATGCCGTGTTCTGCTAACTCATTCGTAAATGCTTTCGTTAAGCCTACAACACCATGCTTACTCGCTGTATATGGAGGAACAAATTTCCCACCTTGGAATGATAGCATAGAAGCAATATTAATGATTTTACCACTCTTTTGTTTAACCATTAAGTGAGCAACTTCCTGACTTAAGAAAAACATTGAATTGAGATTGAGTTCCATTACTGCATCCCAATCTTCACCCTTGTATTCAAGTAGTGGGGCGCGTCGAATCGTTCCGGCGTTGTTGACTAAAATATCAACTTGTCCGTAAACTTCTTGACATTTCGCAACAAGCTCTTTCACTTTCTTCCTATCTGTCAAGTCCGCCTGGAAAAACTCAACCCGGCGTCCTTGTTGTTCGATTAACGCTCGTGTTTCATCCCACTCATCGCCATGTGTCACAACAAAGAGATCTGCCCCCGCCTTAGCAAGTGCCACTGCGTAACCTTGGCCTAACCCTTTGTTACCACCTGTCACAATTGCAACTTTTCCTGCCAACGAGAAAAAATCTAGTGAGAATTCATTTAACTGATTTGTCATATTTATAGCCCTCCCAATTACCCTGTTTTATCTCAAATCTGCCATCGCGACGTGATCCATATCGTCATATGTGATATTCTCTCCGCACATGCCCCAAATAAATGTATAGTTACTCGTTGCCGTCCCTGTATGAATCGACCAGCTTGGAGAAATAGCTGCTTGTTCATTCTTCATCACTAAATGTCTCGTTTCATTTGGTTCACCCATAAAGTGGAATACTCTTGTTTCCGGCTCCATATCGAAGTATAAATAAACTTCCATTCGACGCTCATGCGTATGGCAAGGCATTGTATTCCAAACACTTCCGGCTTGCAGCATCGTTAAGCCCATTTGTAGCTGGCAGCTCTCACAGTTATTCGGGTGAACGTATTGATAAATTTTACGAACGTTTAACGTACCTGGTTCACCCATTTCAAGCGGTTTAATATTATTAATATCAATTTTCACCGTTGGATACGTATGATGTGCCGGAGCCGAGTTAATGTAAAACTTTGCAGGATTGCTCGCATCCTTTGAACGGAACAACACTTCTTTTGTTCCTCTCCCCACATATAATCCGTCTCGACCAACCATTTGGTACTCCTCACCATCTAGGATGATAGAGCCTTCTCCACCGATATTAATAATGCCTAGCTCGCGGCGTTCCAAGAAATAAGTAACACCCAATTCTTTATCTAGCTTGATTGTTAACTCTTCAGTTGTTGGCGTCACGCCACCAAAAATCATTCTGTCTACATGCGTATACGTTAAGTGAACCTTTCCTGCTTCAAAAAGTGTTTCAACAAGAAAGTGCTTTCTCAACTCATCTGTATTGTATCTCTTAATTTCTTCTGGGTGGTTTGCATAACGTGTTTCCATTGTCCATCCTCCTCGTATATTTTATAAATCCTTTCAATCATACAACCTAACGAATAATACGGCCTGAGCCATTGTCAATAAACCCTTTAATTTCATCTACCGAAAAGACATTACAATCTCCGTGCACAGTATGCTTTAAAGCGGATGCAGCTGTTGCAAATGAAACAATTTGTTCCGGGGTCTGCCCATCTATGATGCCATGTAAAATTCCTGCTGCAAAGGCATCTCCCCCACCAACACGATCGACAATTGGCTCAATATGATGCACTTTGGAATGATATAACACCCCATCCGTATACAAATTACCTTGTAATGTATTTGCAGAGGCAGAAATCACTTGTCGGAAAGTCGAGCTCATATAAGTAATGTTGGGATACATTTCTTGTATTTTGTCGTAATAGTATTGAAGTTTCATTTCTTTATCTAGCGAGCTAGGTGCCTCTTCAATATTAAGTAGATGAATGGCATCCAATTCTCCGCATGAGCATATATCTACATAAGGTAATAGTGGTGCAATAGCATTTGCTGCATCTTTTTGACTCCACAGCTTTGAACGATAATTAAAATCAAAGCTTGTCATCACACCATGATCTTTTGCCTTTTGTAACGCAAGTAGCGTTAACGCTTGTAAGATAGGAGATAAAGCAGGTGTAATACCGGAAACATGAAAAAGGCTTGCCCCTTGGAAGATTTCATCGAAGTCAATTTCCTCTTCTGTCAGTTCAGAAATACTAGAATATTTCCTGTCATAGATGACCTTCGCACTTCTTTCTCCTACGCCAGTTTCCAAATAATATGTCCCTAAGCGTTCTCCGCCGCGCAATAAATGACTTGTATCAACACCGTACAACCTCAAATGGCTTTCCGCTGCAGTGCCAAGTGAATTATCCGGTACTTTACTCACAAAACGAACATCATGACCAAAATTGGCTAACGATACTGCTACATTCGCTTCCGCACCACCATAGTGCAACGTTAGCTCATTCGCTTGAACTGTCCGTACTCCAATTCTAGTAGAAAGACGTAATAATATTTCTCCAAACGTAATTATTTTTTTCATCCTTACGCCTCTCTAGCTTGTTGTACTTTTTCAACAAACTTTCTTGCGTCTATTGTCATTTTTTCAAATTCACCCGTTTTTGCATGCGCTACTAAACTACCACCTACACCTACAGCAACGCAGCCATTTTTAATCCACTGCGCTACATTCTCCAGGTCTACTCCACCCGTTGGCATGATATTTACTTGTGGGAGTGGAGCCTTCACGCTTTTGACCCATTCCGGGCCAAATGTGTTTCCAGGAAATAATTTAATAATATCAACGCCTGATTTAAGTGCCTGCTTCATTTCAGTAATCGTCATACACCCTGGCATATAAGGAATTTGGTACAGATTACATAATTCGGCAGTTTCTTGATCGAAAGTAGGACTGACGATGAACTCAGCTCCAGCTAAAATAGCAATTCGTGCTGTAATTGCATCTAAAACTGTACCCGCCCCAATAACAACGTTGTTATTTTGTTGGTAAAGAATCGCTAATTCGCTAATGATTTGATCTGCACCTTGCACGGTGAAAGTGATTTCAATTCCCGTAATTCCGCCTTCTATACACGCTTCCGTGGTGTTCATCGCTTCTTCTTTTGAAGTCGCTCGAACGACAGCAACGACGCCACAGCTCGTAATATTATTCAATACTTTCAGTTTATTCATAACAAACCTCCCGATATATACTTCCTTCGTTTGAAATAATTCAGTGATTGTAATTTCAAAACTTTCAACCTTATTGTATAGATTATAGTAAGCGTTTTCAAGGTATATCATTCTAGTTTGCTCTTAATAGTGAATAATTGAGTCAATCCTAATGAAATGATTATACGGTTATTCATTTTAGTATGTCGTTCTATCATGAAATATCATGTACAGCCATACAAGCTAAAATAAAAGCTCCCATCCCATGCAAATCATTCTCTGAAGTCGGACGCGATACATAATACTCGTATTCTCCAGCAGAAGTCCCAATGCAAATGCCACTTAATTCCAGCCTTTGATCATCAATTTTCACCATATGCTCCAGCAAGCCATTATATGCTTTTTTCACAACTTCTTGATAAGTATCCTCCACATAACCCGCTTTTAACGCTTTCGCAATCGTATAGATAAATAATGCCGAACAAGAAGACTCTAACCAGTTATCCTCATGGTCTCCTTTATCTACAATTTGATACCATAAACCCGAGTCTACATCTTGATGCGAAACAATCGCAGGGATGAAGCGTTGTAATTCTTCAATCCACACTTCCTGACCATGTTTTTGCCCTTCTATCTGTTCTAATAAATCAATGAGTGCTGTTCCATACCAACCGACTGACCGCCCCCAAAATTCTGGCGAGCACCCTGTTTCTTTGTTTGCCCAAGGTTGAATTTTCTTCTCATCCCACGCATGATACGGAAGGCCAGATTGTGGATCCCTCATATGTGTTCTCATTAATTTCTCTTGTAGCAATACAGATTGAATAAGCTCTGGTTCTTGGAATTGTTTATCATACATGAGCATGAATGGACCCGCCATAAACAATCCATCTAACCACATTTGATAAGGGTATTTATCTTTATGCCAAAAACCGCCCTCAGATGTTTTATTAATTGTATGCAGTAGATTTCTCAATTTTTTCGCTGCAATCATATATTTTCGATCTTTCGTTTCCTCATACAAAGGAAATAGTAAAATACCTACTTGAATCGAGTCCAGCTCGTCCCTTGCAAACAAGAAATTCCCTTCATCATCTAGTAAGTTATCAACATAGGCCTTTGTGTAATCAAAATACTCCTGCTTCCCTGTTGCTTCCCAAACACGCAACATACCGTACAAAAAGACACTTTGGTGGTAATGCCACCTATTAGCAGGTGGTAACTCTGCTGGACTATATGTGTTCATAATTGTCTGACAAGCTTTTTCTGCAATAAATAATGGATTATTCTGTGTCATGATTAACATCTCTCCTTAAATTTTTTGTATATATTAAGATGAACTAAATAATTCTACCAACAATGTCTGGCATTAGGGAATGCCTTCACCGGAGATTAATTGAATTCGTCAGTTCACCAAATATAGCAATAGATCATAAAAGAATGTAGGCAATAATCGTTCCTATCCCACCGAGCAGGAGCGCAAACGGTAAATTATTCAAAGTGATTCGATAGGGACTTTGATTGGTATCCATTGCCGTCATTGTAACAACTAATCCATATGTCCCGACCGTCAATGTGGCAATCGCACTTGTTACCATGACGATTGCGAGACTGAGTGGATTATAGATATCAAGCAAACTTCCGATTAAACCCGTTAATATCCCAATTGTTGCAATCGGGTGAATCCCAAATAGACTAAGGAAGATAAAGATAACTTGAATCATCAGAAAGACCAATAATGGGTACTGTGCTACAAGTAGAATCGGCTTCTCAATGACTTCTAAGAACGTAGAGTTGCTAATACTATTTGAGAAAAAGGATAGTGAAATAAATAAGATAATAAAGTTTTGCATTGTATTCGCTTTCATTTTCCAATTATGCCAACCGATGACCCAAAAACTTCTCCCTCTCTTTATGATTGTAGACCATAATAACGTAAAGGGGAAGATGAGAAGTGTCACAGTCAATATGAAATCGATTTCAAAAAATATACCACAGACAATAACTAGGGTTAAAAATAACGCTAGCGCGCCTGCCAAGTGAGCAATTTTTTTTGCTAGCTCTTTGACATTCATTTCCCTCGGCTGTTCACCGCTTGGGTTTACATACGCATACTTTCTGAAATGATAGCGGCCCCACAAAGCGTCAAGTATAAATGCTAGCACTGCAATTAATAACAACCAAGGAAGTATAGCTACATAAGAAACGCCCGTTACAAAAATCGATAAGACGACTAATATTTCAAGTGGGCTCCATAGTAATGCTAAAGAAAACCCTCTTAATGTTGACGTACTGATGAATGAATCCCGCACTTTTTTATTGAAATGTGCTAAATTATCTTTCAGTACATCCTGTGAAATCGTAACCGCCGACAAATTTAAAAATGCTGCTAGCGTAAGCGTTGTCGCTGAGCCACGCATATACATTTTGCCTACATCTGATACATTCGCCTTCATTAAGCTATTTAAACTTCGGTCAAATCGACCACTTCTGACAACACTATTCATCCACGGTAACATCGCTAAAAGTGTGAGTAAGGCTATATTGGCTGTTAAAGCACTGGGTATAGCAAGAATTGATTGTCCTGATGTAGCATATAAGCAGCCTCCTATCACAATGAAGGAGGCACTTAGTATCCTAAATAATTTCGATGCACTCGCAAAAGAAATTACTAACATGACTAAAGCTAATAAGCCAATCACATAATTCAAACGGTCGCTAGCGATAAATACATTGGAGATGTGGAGGACAAATACGAATGTGTAAAAAATATATACATACTGAAATACCGAATGCAGTTTCATCTTTACCTCCAAAAACGCCATTCCTATTTTTTCAATTATTCGATGGTGGTAGTCATTCTTCTCCGATAATAACCCGTAGCACATTTGGATGCTTTGGAAATGTTTTAGTACCTGCTCCGTAGCCAATGGATTGAACCTTCATAGCGGGTAATGTACAAAATGCTTCGACAAGCACCGCTACAATAGCTGCGCCTGTAGGTGTTGCCAGCTCCCCTTTGACTTGGCTTTCTGCAATAGGGATACCGAGTAAAATCTCCAATGTAGCAGGTGCTGGAACTGGATAAATACCATGATCAATATGAATTTTTCCTGAACCAACTGGAATCGCAGATGATTTAATACGATCTATTTGCAGTTGTTCAAGAAGTATAGCTGCACCGACAATATCGATAATTGAATCTACAGCTCCTACCTCATGAAAATGAACGTCTTCGAGTGCTACACCGTGGATTTTCCCTTCGGCTTGTCCTATCTTTTTGAATATGCTTAGTGCATGTCCTTCCACTCGATTAGAATAACCCGCCGATTGAATAAGCTCAACAATTTTTTTATAAGAACGATGATCATGATTATGGGTGTGATGATGATTGTCGCTATGCTCATGGCCATGATCGTGACTATGCCCGTGGTCATGACTGTGACTATGCTCGTGGTCGTGATCGTGACTATGCTCGTGGTCGTGGCTGTGGTCATGACTATGCCCGTGGTCGTGGCTATGAACGTCACTCGTTAATAAAACATCAAACTTTGTACTTGTAATGCCATTTTTCACGACTTTATTGAATGTTAATTCATACTCATTTTCCATATTCAATTTTTTTAACTCAGTTTCTAAATGAACAGGGTCCCCTCCTGCATCAATAAGGGCTCCAATAACCATATCGCCACTAATTCCTGAAAAACAATCGAAATATAATGTTCTCATATTTATCATTCCTTTCTATGCTATAATAGACTAACTGTAGAATTACTTTGGCTACACAACAAAGTAATTTTTATTACACTAAATAAAATACTTTTGCATTAGTATAATAAAAATTAATTCGGGGGGAAATAGATGATTACTGGCGACGGTGCTTACATAAAAAAAATCAATAGAAGTATTATTTTAAGTAAAATAGTTGAACATGACATGATTTCAAGAGCTGAACTGTCCAAAATTACCGGATTAAACAAAGCTACAATTTCTATTCAAGTTGCCGATTTACTCAATGAAAACTTAATTTGTGAAACACGACTGGAGCATAATGTCGTAGGTAGAAGACCTATCATGCTTTCGATTAATAAAGATGCAGGCTACGTGTTAGGCATCGACCTAGATTATAACCACATCCAGTATATGGTATCCGATTTGGGTGGTAATCCTGTTCAACACGACTCCATAAACCTAGAAATCGATAGTTATGAGGAGTTAGTTCAATTACTGATTAAGCAAATTAAAAAATATAAAAATGATTATTCAAAAAAACATTACGGATTAGTTAGTGTAATGATTGGTATTCACGGGACAGTAAATAAAGATGAGAGCATCTATTTTGTGCCTAGTTATCAATGGCAAAACAAATCCTTAAAAACCGATCTTATGAAAGAGCTAGATATGGACATATCCATTCAAAATAACGCAAACCTATCGGCTTATTCCGAACGTGTCTATAAGTACCATGAGAGTAATCATTTACTTTGCCTTCTCTTCTCTTCTGGGATAGGATCGGGAATAATGATTGATGGGAAACTGCATAAAGGATTTCACGGATATGCCGGAGAAATGGGCCATATGATTATTTCCAAGGATGGAGAAGCCTGCCGATGCGGTAACAAAGGTTGCTGGGAGCTCTACTCATCTGAGCCTAGCCTACTTGCTCGTTTGGCAATGCAGTTAGGTGTTCCAAAAGTAACTCATGATGATGTACAATCCCTACTAGCCAAGCAAGATCCCACTACTCTCCAACTAATGAAACAATATATTATCGACCTTTCAATCGGTTTAAATAATATTATCAATATCTACAATCCAGAAACATTGGTGTTGACGAGCGAACTGTTAAAAATGTACCCAAATGCAATCGAAGAAATTAAAAATAATTTGAATTCCGCAGTAAGTCAATATGGTGAATTAGTAATTTCCGATTTTGGGAATAGTTCCTGTACCCTTGGTGCATGTGCACTAGCGATTCAGCGTTTTTTAGAGGTACCGGAGCTCATCTTAACACTGACAGAGGATACTGTTTTAGTCAAATAGGTATAAAAAAAGATCTCCCTATCCATGGGAAAGAGAGATCTTTTTTTTATTGCTTTACTACTTTCTATTTAAAACCAGTTCGTATGGAAAGAACCTTCTTTGTCTTTACGCTCATACGTGTGGGCACCAAAATAATCACGCTGTGCTTGAATTAGATTGGCAGGCAAATTTTCCGCACGGTAGCTGTCATAGTAAGCAATCGCACTTGCGAACGATGGTACAGGAATTCCATGCTTAATTGCTACGGATACGACTTCACGTAAAGCAGATTGGTAGCCTTCTACAATTTCCTTAAAGTAAGAATCCAGCAATAAGTTTTCGAGGCCAGGCTCTCGATCATAAGCATCTTTAATATTTTGTAGGAATTGCGCACGAATGATACAACCCCCACGCCAAATCATAGAAATTTCACCATAGTTCAAATTCCAATTACTTTCGGCTGATTGAGCACGCATTTGTGCAAATCCTTGTGCATAAGAACAAATTTTACTCATATATAAAGCTTTTCTAACTGCTTCAATCAGCTCTTCTTTATTACCTTCGTAGTTATTCACTGTCGGCCCTGCTAACACCTTGCTTGCACGAACACGCTCGTCTTTCATCGAAGAAATACAGCGCGCAAAGACAGACTCTGTGATTAATGGTAGCGGAACGCCTAAGTCTAATGCATTTTTACTTGTCCACATGCCCGTCCCTTTTTGGCCTGCTTTATCTAAAATAATATCGACAAGTGGTTGACCTGTTTCTTCATCTATTTTAGTGAAGATTTCAGCAGTAATTTCAATTAGATAACTATCCAATTCGCCTTTATTCCACTCTGCAAATACTTCATGAAGTTCTTGTGCCTCTAAGCCAAGGACATGCTTCAATATAAAGTAGGCTTCTCCAATTAGTTGCATATCGCCGTACTCTATCCCATTATGAACCATTTTCACATAATGCCCCGCACCATCAGGACCGATATATGCACTACAAGATTCTCCATCTACCCTTGCCGCAATTGCATCAAAAATAGGTGCTACTAAATCATAAGCTTCTTTTTGACCACCTGGCATAATAGAAGGACCATTTAGCGCACCTTCTTCTCCACCTGAAACCCCTGTTCCAATGAAATGGATACCTGTTTTCTCTAGCTCTTTGTTACGACGAATCGTATCTTCGAATAATGTATTTCCACCATCAATTAAAATATCGCCCTTTTCAAGATACGGCTGCAGTGATGCAATCGTAGCATCTGTTGCCGCTCCCGCCTGAACCATGAGCATAATTTTACGTGGGACTTCCAAAGAGTTAACAAACTCCTCAATGCTAGTAGCACCAAAGAAGTTTTTACCCTGTGCTTCATTTGCTAAAAATTCCTCTGTTTTTGAAGTTGTACGATTATAGACAGAAACAGAATTCCCTCTACTTTCAATATTCAACGCCAAATTTTTCCCCATAACCGCTAAACCAATGACACCGATTTGTTGTTTCGACATTTTTTTCTTCCTTTCTACACTCCGGATTTACAATTTTGTTATTCAAGTAGCCAATTCTTAAAGTCTAAAATAACGTTTTGCATTGTCATAACAAATATTTGTTACGTACTTCTCTAATAATACCATGTCTTTCGGCACCTTGCCTTCTTCCACCCAAGTTCCAAGTAAATTACACAAAATTCTTCTGAAATATTCATGTCTTGGGAACGACAGAAAACTTCTTGAATCCGTTAGCATCCCAATAAAGTTACTAATCAACCCGATATTAGCTAATGTTTTCATTTGGTCTTCCATGCCATCGATGACATCATTAAACCACCAAGCAGTTCCAAACTGTACTTTCCCGGCAATTTCAGCGCTTTGATAATTGCCTGCCATTGAAGCTAACACAGCATTATCATTGGCATTTAGACTATACAAAACAGTTTTAGGCAATTTGTCTTTGCTTTCTAACGCATTTAAGAAGTTAGATAGTTTGTTTGCGATAAGAAGATCGCCTATAGAATCAAAACCAGTGTCTGGACCAAGTAAACCGAGCATTCTTGTATTATTATTTCTTAATGCACTTAAGTGAAGTTGCATTACCCAGCCCTTGTCAGCGTATAATTCACCTAAAGTTAGTAATGTATACGTTTTATATTGCTCAATTTCTTGTGCAGTCAGTTTCTCGCCTTGTAAGCGTTTCTGGAAAACTACTGCTGCTTGTTCTTTCGTTGCCTGTTCATAAAACATAACATCTATACCATGGTCAGAACTTCGACAACCATGCTCATCAAAATAATCTACTCGGCTTATTAAAGCATCTAATAAGGCATCATAGTTTTCAATTGAAGAATTTGTTGCCTGCTCTAACTTCCCTATCCATGACAAGAACTCTTCTTTTTCAATATTTAATCCTTTATCCGGTCGGAATGAAGGGGATACAGTAATTTCGAATCCTTCATTATGTAATGCGATATGACTTGCTAAATCATCTGTCGGATCATCTGTTGTTCCCACAAATTCAACCTTATCTTTTTTTAGTAGCGATCGAATGGACATTTCCTTTGTGGCAAGCTTGCGATTCGCTTCTTCCCAAATAGCAGGTGCTGACTTCTCGTCCAAAACCTCATCAATCTCAAAATAACGAAGTAGTTCTAAATGAGTCCAGTGATATAATGGGTTCCCAAACGTATTTGGAACCGTTTTAGACCATGCTAAAAATTTATCATAGCCACTTTTGTCACCTGTAATGTAAGCTTCATCAATACCGTTAGCACGCATAGCTCTCCATTTATAGTGATCTCCACCTAGCCAAATGTCAGATAGGCTTGTAAAATTCTTATCTTGTAAAATTTCATTTTGATTTAAATGGTTATGATAATCGATAATCGGTAAATCTTTGGCCGTACCATGGAACAAGACTTTGGCTGTTTCATTGAATAATAAAAAGTCATCTGTAATAAACGTTTTCAACGGAATCATCCTTCCACTCTTATTAGTTTGTCTGGCAAACAAACTGAATAACACCTACCATATATAATAGATGTAAACGTTTTGTTTTACAAGTATTTATTCAAACCTTTGAACTATTCTTGCTACAATTTCATAAAATCATCATCATATTTGGTTTTAGACGGTGAATTGCACATTTTAGAGCGTACCAACACTATGTTTTGTGAATGATATACCTTTAACTATCCTCCCTAATAAATCCATAAACAGCTCCCAAAAGATTTGCATGTTGACGAAATTTACAAGTTTTAATTTTCGGTTTAATCCTTGCAAGGCCAATAGTAGTTATTATGTCATCAAGTTTTTCATCTATTTTATCTATTAATTCTTCTCGCGCACTTATTCCACCGCCAATTAAAATAACCTCAGGATCATAAATATACTGTAAATTATAAATTCCTATCGCCAATAAACGGTAAAATTCGTCTATTGCCTGTCTACAATCCTCATCCCCTGAATCTGCCAGCATAAAGATTTTTTCGCCAGAAAGTGAATTCATATCTAGCTTTTTTTTCTTTGCAACTTTTTTCACAAGTGCCTTTGTAGATGCTACCCTGCTCCAAACATCGTCGCTCCCTTTAACGTCAGATGTTAATAGCATATAACCAAATTCTCCACCATGTAAGTTAGATCCTTTATGCAATTGGCCATTTTTTATGATGGAGCCCCCTATCCCTGTACCAATTACTATTACAAGAACATCTTTTTTACCTTTAGCCGAACCATCCCATACCTCTGCATAAGCAGCACAATTAGCATCGTTTTCAATAAAAACTGGTAATTCCAAACTTTTTCTAATTAACTCTTTCATATTGGGTCCATGTATATAGGGAATTGAGCTGGATCCATAAATAATTCCCTCATCTGATACAGCTCCAGGGCAACTCACTGCTACTCCACTCACTTCTTGATGAGGTAAACAAAATTCCTTAATGATACTTAATAAACCATCAAGGCTATCTGGTGTTTTCACTTTATTTGATTCTAGAATTACCGCATCCTCTCCAATTACCCCATACTTTATAAATGTTCCACCAATATCAAAAGACAAGTATTTCCTCAATGTTTTCACCCCACAATTTTAATTATTCTTTAATAAATTCAATATATATAATACAAAAATATTTCGTTGCCTCTACGAGATGACAACGAAATATTTGTAAATCTTACCTTTTATTAATCGCTATATGGTCTGGAATGTCATTCATACCTTGGAGATTATTTGATCAAATTATCATCAACTACCTCAAACTGTTTCGTTTCTATTAACTCCTTATACCAGTAAGCAGACTTTTTCATAGTACGGTTTCTATTATTCTCCAAATCGATTTCAACTAATCCATACCTATTTTTAAATGCATTCATTGGTGAAACGTTATCTGAAAAAGCCCAAAGCATGTAGCCGACACAATTTGATCCAGCTTCAATTGATTTCAATAGCCACTTTAAATGGTCACTGATAAATTCAATTCTATAGTCATCTTGAATCACATTCTCTTTATTTTTATACTTATATTCATCTTCTACCCCCATGCCATTTTCTGCGATAAACCATTCGATATTACCGTATTCTTCCTTCATTCGCATTGCCATATCAAACATGATTTTCGGGTATATTTCCCATCCGCGATATGGATTCATTTTTTTACCTGGAAGATCGAACTTATCATAGTAATATTCGGGATGAAATGGCGTATCTTCATTCCAGGATGAAGAACGGGACTTTACACGAGCTGGAAAATATAAATTTATGCCAACATAATCCACAGTATTTTCCTTTATGAGTTCCAATTCCTCTTTAGTAGATTCAAATGTAATATCGTGCTTTTCCATTAGTTCAAATAGTTCTTCAGGGTACTCCCCCTTGATAGATGGATCCAAAAATACTCGATTGTAAAATAAGTCATGGATTCTTGCAGCCTTTTGATCGTGTTCTGCCGATGAACGCGCGTATGTAACCTCTGGGTTTAAAATAACGCCTATTTTAGAACCAGTCTTTTCTTTTAATCCCATTTCCCTAAACAACTGAACTACTTTAGCGGTAGCTAAGCCTTTGTTGTAGTTCCACTGCATCCATTTTTTAGTGTTTTGTTCAAACGGCCAGCGGATTGCGTCTAAATATACACGAGTTTGAACAACTACCGGCTCATTAAATGTGAACCAATGCCTTATACGATCTCCATAGCGCTCAAAAACTTTTCTTGCATATTTAACAAATAACTCCACGACATGTTTAGATCCCCAACCACCATAACTTTCAAATAAAACGCCCGGAGTTTCATAGTGCTCTAAACAAATCATTGGCTCAATACCATTAGCGATTAGCTCATCAATAACGTTATCGATGTAACTAGCGTATTCTTCGTCGACTTCTGCAGTTTCATAATCGACTAGAAAACGTGACCAATTAATCGATGTTCTAAAATGTGTAAGCCCAATTTCTTTCATATAGCCTATATCTTCCTTGTAGCGATTACGGAAATCCGTAGCAACTGCCGGACCATATCCTTCATGCCAGACATGTTTATTGTTTTTATACCAAAGGTCTATATATGAATCTTGAAATTCCTTTTTACCTGACCATCCCTCTGTTTGCCAAGCGGATACTGCTGCCCCCATCATAAAGCCTTCTGGTATCTTAACTGTACTATTTCCCATATCTATTTTCCTCCTTGATATTATCTCGGTCGAACTTGATACTGATATGTTTTTTATTCCACAGTTTCTTATTTTGTCGTCATTAGCTTTCGATATTTCATCGGTGTCAGATTTGAAAATTCTTTAAATACTTTAACAAAGTATTTATACTCCTTGAAACCAACAAGTTCCGCTATCTCATGCACTTTAAATGGTGTTTCAATAAGCAATGTTTTTGCTTCCTCTATTCTTAAATCATTTATATATTCATTGAAACTTTTACCTGTCTGTTGATTGAATAAGGAACTGAAGTAATTCGGCGAAATATTAATAATATCCGCTACTTCATGTGCTCTAATATTGGATTTATAGTACTCTTTTATATATTCTTCGGCTTTTCCAATTAGCCAGTCAGTTTTATCAATATTTTTAAAATTCAACTTACCGGCAATTGTGGCCAAATCCTCATCGAACAGTTCCTTAAGCATTTGATAGGAATTTTTCAAATCCATGTCAATCACTTGCTTATAATTGATATCTAGCCCATTTAATATGTTGCTCTGAATCAATTTAGGGTGATTCATGATTCTGTTCAAAATTTCACTACTTACCCGTACAACCTCGTCTAAAATAAATTCTTCTTTTTCAAAGTAGTCGAATAATTCTTCGGTTCTATACTCTAAATTAATGGGCTCAAGTTGAAAAATCGTATCAATCAAACTTTCTTCCAACTTATAGGGATACACTTGTACGCTACGACTTTTCCTTTCTACAGCGGAATGGGGAATATTAACATCATCTTTTAAATGCAAATCACTAATCATACGGTTTAACTTCTGTTCATTTCCTATTTCGTGTGTTAATTTAACGACTCTACTCACTAGTTCTTCTATATTAACTGGTTTTAATAAGTAGTCCTTCACACCAAGTTGAATCGCTTTTTGGGCATAGGAAAATTCTTCATAACCACTAACCATTATCATTCGGATGTTAGGGTAATGTTGGTGAATAAAAGAAGTCAACTGCAGGCCATCCATATTTGGCATCCTGACATCTGTTATAATCAAATCAACATTTTCATTTTCTTGAACCTTACGAATTGCGTCTTGACCGTCATGTGCAGTATCAATAACTTCTATATTATATTTTTCCCATGGAATCGTATCTTTTAAACCTCGACATATAATGGGCTCATCATCAACAATTAGCATCTTGAAAGTCATGGGTTATTCACCTAATCCTTTTTATGAGTTACTTTTAAATTGTCTCCATTAAGAAGTGGATGGATTAGCCGAAGCGCTGCCCCTTCTTGGCTTTCTAATAAGGTCAATCTATATTCTTCCCCGAAGGCAATATTTAAGCGGTCTCTTAGATTTTTTAAAGCATACCCAGTAGATTCCTCGGATGCTGGTTGGAATCCCCAACCATTGTCAATTACATCAATCCATAATTGGTTATCTACTTGATAACATCGAATTTTTATAACTCCTTGTTTAAAATAATTATTAAAACCATGTTTAATACTGTTTTCTACTAATGGTTGAAGTATTTGTTTCATAATAAACTTTTCTTTTATTTGATTATCTATGAATATACTAAAAGCTAAACGGTCCCCTAGACGATTTTTTTGCAACTCGAGATAAGCTTGTATATATTCAATCTCCTTTTCCAATGGAATCCACATTTCTCCGTTATTTAGATTCATTCGGAAAACCTTGGACAACCCTTCGATTAAACTTCCAGTGTCCATTGCATTTTCCAAGCGTGCTGTCCACCGAATCATATCTAAAGTATTATAAAGAAAGTGTGGATCTATTTGACTTTGAAGTGCTTTTAATTCAGATTCTTTTTGTTTGATTTTCAGTTTATATTCTATATCAATAGATTTTTGGATCGTTTTTACCATCTTATTAAATTGCATTCCCAATATACCAATTTCATCTTTAGCTTTCACATCAACATTAGCTAAAAAGTTCCCCTTTTCCACTTGCATTGTTTGCCTCGTCAATTCTGTTATTCGCTGAATATAAGATCGATAAAAACCAATAAAAGCAATTACTCCTAATACAAACAGTAAGATTATCATATTTTTTATAGAAGCCCGAACAGCATAAAGTTCCTTTACAAGTTCTCCTTCATCTACAACTGCTACGGATAGCCAATTTGTACCTTCTAGCTTCTTTTTAACACCGAGAAAGCTATTATTATCTTTTTTATAACTATAAGCCGACTCCTCGCCATTAATAACCCAATCCTTCAGCTCTTCATTTGGATATTGCTTGCCAATAAGTGATTGATCATAATGAAGAACAACATCGCCTTTTGTTGATAGAACAAAATAGTTTCCTTGTTGTAAGGGTTGTTTTGCTTTAATATCATTAAATAGGATTGATTGGTCAATACGGATTCTTACACCTCCAATAGGGTCATTAATGTGATGAAGATCATTAATAACTCTAGTCAAACTAATAACATGTTTTCGACCACTCCAGTTACTAATAACCTCGTAAGAATCGCTCCATACTGGAATACCTTCCCCTTCGATAGCAGCCTCATTCAAAATCTGTCCTTTTTCTGTAATCGGCTCACCTATCGTCATTGTATTTCCATCTTTCGCCATTAACGAAACGGAAGAAATATAGTTATATGACATAAGTTGAAAAGTGAAATACCCCTTTATTGCATTGATTGCATTTTTATAATCAATCTCGGACATCTCGTTTTGTGGTGTCCTAAAAAAGGTCCGAAAGCTTTCATTATAAATCATATAGGAAGTCATGCTTTCAACTCCTGTTATGATTGATGAAATATGTTGCTCATTCTTATCAAGTCTTTCCACGATATCTTCTATCGCTTGTTTTTTTAAAGCTATTGTTGTTTGATGATAAATAAATAAGCTAAATAGAGCGGTCGGCAGTGTTATTAAAACTAAAAAAAGCACTATAAACTTCTTCTTCAAACCCCAATTTCGCAACATTATACATCAACCTTTACCGTTTGCTCCTTTCAGTTTACCCTTTCACAGCACCTGCTGTCATACCCTGTACAATTTCTTTTTCTAAGAGCAGGTAAAAAACAACTATTGGAATTAACGACATCGTCAATCCTGCCATTTGCGCTCCATAATTGGTTGTAAATTGGCCCGCAAAATTAGCAAGTCCTAATGGTAAGGTTTGTAATCCCGGATCATTAATCAATACTAAAGCAAATGAAAACTCATTCCAATTATAAATGAAATTAAGTATAACAACAGTTGCTAGAGCTGGGCGGGACATAGGAAGTATGATTGACCAGAATACACGAAATATTCCACAACCATCCATAATTGCTGATTCCTCTATATCCTTTGGAAACGCCTTCATAAAGCTTGTTAAAATAAATATCGTAATCGGTAAATGAAACGCGATATATGGAAATATCAATGTTACCGGAGTATCAAGTAAACCAAGGTTTCTCATTAATATAAACATCGGCACTAATGTTGCATGTATAGGTATTAATAATCCAAAAATAAAAAAGGTATAAATAAGTTTATTCATTTTGAAGGTAAATCTAGACAAAAAATAGGAAGCCAATGCTCCTAGAAAAACAGTTATACCTGTCGCGATAACGCAAATAAAAATACTATTTTTAAATAAAACACCCAAATTAGCAATTTCCCATGCATTAATGAAATTTTCCAAAACAAATACCTTGGGAAAGCCAAATTGATTTACAATGAACTCGCTTTCTGATTTGAATGAATTAATGACCATCCAAACTATGGGGTAAACATTCACTAAAGAAAATATACCTAGTATTAAGTAAATAATGGTGTTTTTTGTCCATTTTTTCTTATTGGTCGATTTCTTTTTCCTTGTATCTTTTTCGGACTTTACAATCGCTTCCATGATAACTCCTCCCCTTATATCATTTTACCTTTTAATAATTTTGTAGTGATAAATATTAAAATAAGACTGAAGAAAAATATAAATACCGAAACAGCACTACCATATCCGTAATTTAGTTTGCTAAATGTCTCATTAAACATATATAACGCCATAACTTCTGTAGAATGTGCCGGACCACCATTCGTCATTACATAAATAAGATCGAATGTTTTCAAACTACCCGATATACATAAAATCACTGCAACGATAATCGTACTCCAAATCATTGGTATTGTAATTTTAAATGTAGTTACCCATTCTGAGGCACCATCCATTTTTGCTGCTTCTAATACTTCCTCTGGAACGTTTTGTAAGGCCGCCAGGAATATAATTAAGTAAAGCCCAATAAATTGCCAAATGATTGTTATTAGAACTGCAACCATAGTCCATTTCGTATCGCCTAACCAATTTTGAGTCAATCCATCCAACCCAACAGTTCGTAATAATTCATTAAGCATCCCATTTTTAGAGTTATAAATAAGACTCCAAGTTAAAGAAATAACAACTGTAGACAAAACAACCGGTAAAAAGCCAATTGTTCTAAAAATCCTAACACCTTTTAGTTTTCTATTTAATAGAAGGGCAATGAATAACGCAATTGGAATTTGGCCCAAAACAGATGCGATAACTACGTAAATGTTATTCTTAACTGAACTCCAAAATAAGGGTTCTTGAAATAACTTTTTAAAATTATCAAACCCTATAAAAGTCATATCAGAGATACCATTCCACTCCATTAGAGAGTAATAGAAGGACTGAATAATCGGTACTATTGCAAACAAAATATAAAGAAACAAGGCTGGTAGTATTCCAATAATTATGGCTACCTTACTTTTCTTAGTTAAGTGCAAGGTCTCGCCTCCTATAATTCACAGGTCACCAAAAATGGCAACCTGCGCAATTTTTCATTTACTATTACTTATTTTTTTCTAATTCTTTTTGCATTTCTTTAGCTAATTCCTCTGGTGTTTTTTCACCTAATGTAATTGATTGGAGTCCGTTATTAATCATGTCTGTTAACTCTGGTGTCAAGGTTGCATCATACACTGGTGACAAACCACCTTGCGCATAGCTATTTGCATCGCGGAAAACTTGAGGTATACTATCATCCATTTTAACATCTGCTGGAACTATAATATTTGCTTGTACAAGTTGCTCAAACAGATTGTCGCTATAATAGTATTTTAAAAATGTGAAAGCTGCTTCTTGCTCTTCATCGCTTAAATTACTATTAACGGCAATTCCACCGCCTGCAACACCCGAAATTTTTGAAGGATCCCCCTCGCCACCTTCGAATGTAGGAAACGGAGCGACACCTATATTATCTAAGTTTTCTACACTCCCAATAATTGGACCAAGTGCCCATGAGCCAGCAAAGTGCATTGCCGTTTCTCCCTTGATAAACTCACTTCTTGATTGTGCTTCATCAATCGTATTCATGTCTTCATTGAATCCGTTTAATTTAGTTAATTCATCTATCACAGAAAGTGCCTTAATGAATTGTTCATTTTCAAAAGATCCAGTTCCATTTAAAGCTTCTTTCAAAAAGTTGCTTCCAGTATACCGATCAGCAATAGTAGATATATATACGGATTGCAATGGCCAAATTGATTTGTTACCGAGTGCGATTGGAGTAATATCTTTGTCATTTAATGCTTGTATCAGTCTTTTCAACTCTACATAAGTGGATGGGAATTCATCAAATCCAACCTCTTGTAACAAATCCTTATAATAAAAGATTAAACTTGTTTCACTAATATTAGAAGGTATTGCGTAGTAATTTCCATCTAATGCATAATCCTGTAATATAGCATCTGGAATTAGCCCTTCCCAATGATCAATAATCGAATTAAGTGGCAGTAATGCACCGCCTTCTGCAAGTGGAGCAGTTCGAGCCCCCGGCCAAACTCTCATCATATCTGGAAGTTGCTTTCCGGCAGCTTGAGTTCTTAGTTTTGTTTCATATTGATCGTGTGGTATACTCTCTACTTTAATCCGAATGTCCTCATGCTCTTCATTAAATGAAGCAATAATTTCTTTATAAACTGTATTTTCCGGACGATCTTCAGTCCAATCATTCCACAGTGTCAGTTCAATTACACCATCTGAAGAGGAATCTCCACTATTGCTACAGGCTACTAAACTTAACACCATAAATACTCCCAATATTATTAATCCAACTTTCTTCACTAAACTTCTCCTCCTTAATGTAAGCGCTTAAATAGATTTTAACGCTTTTTCTTTTTATTTATATCCTATAATCCTATGAATTCATCCAATATTCTCGGAAGACTAACTATTCATGTAAATTAACTAGACTGACAAAATAGATATGTCCTATCTACACGTCTGTTGATTAACCATTTACTTGCATAAATCACAGGTAAGTAAAGGCTTGAAAACCTCCTTTTTCACTGGTGCATTTCCGGTTCATTTTCGGCTAACTATTCACGACATGATTACCGTAGAAGTAGGTAACACTTCTTAAAATAACACTGGGAAGGACCATGGTAAAAGCTTCAGCCACCAAAATTGTATCTTTGGCGGCTTTTATCCAAGTAAAAAGCCAGCTATTCTTTCTTCCCTAAAAGCAGTAGCACTTTATGTATAAGTGTTTTTGGAGAGCGATGGATGAACGACCACTATAAGATTACCGGAAAAATGTAAAGGGATGCGGCGAAGTCGCATCCCTTTACATAAAAACAGCCCGGTAATCGTATAGAAGTCGTTCAATCTAAAGCGAAACCAAAGCTACTATGACACAGAGTGCCTAGTAGTATTTGATTCAGTTACTTTTTGGTAAATCAACAGGCGTGTCCTATCTAAAAGGTATTGAATATTCACTTCAACTAGCGTATACTTAAGTTAATAAATTTAATTAACTAAGTTATTTGAGTATCTAAACACCAATTACATAGGAGGTAATTAGCTTTGAAAAAGTCAGACTTACTACATGAATTTCATTTTATCTTCAACAGTCCCACAGTTCCACGTACATTTTTTGCACCCGGTCGCATCAATTTGATTGGGGAACATACAGATTATAATGGCGGCCATGTCTTTCCTGCCTCTATCTCATTTGGGACCTACGCACTTGCCCGCAAACGGGATGATCAGCAGTTACGTTTTTACTCGCTAAACTTTGCTCATACAGGAATCATTGAATGTGACCTAGCCGATTTATCTTATAATGAGGCACATGATTGGGCGAACTTCCCTAAAGGGATGATCAAATATATGAGTGAAAGTGGCTACACGATTTCATCAGGCATGGATATCCTATTCTATGGAAACATCCCCAATGGTGCTGGACTTTCCTCTTCAGCTTCTATTGAAATGGTCACTGGTGCTTTGCTAGAGGGACTATTTGATTTGAATATCAAACGTCTTCAGATGATTCAGCTTGGACAGCAAGTAGAAAATAACTATATCGGTGTCAATAGCGGCATTATGGATCAATTCGCAATTGGCAAAGGGAAAAAAGATCATGCTATTCTCTTAAACTGTCAAACGCTAGATTATCAGTATGCGCCTATCCAATTGGATGACTATATGATTATGATTATTAACACAAACAAGCAACGTACCTTGGCTGGCTCAAAATATAATGAGCGTCGCGCACAATGTGAGCAGGCATTGGCAGACTTACAACAAGAACTTTCTATCATGAGTCTAGGTGATTTGACGAAAGAACAATTCGAACAATACAAACATTTAATTCAGGATGATACAAACCGACAACGTGCCAAGCATGCGGTCTATGAAAACAGACGGACACTAGAGGCTCTTCAGCAATTGCAACAAGGGCATGTAGAAGCTTTTGGCCAATTGATGAATGAATCACATCACTCGCTTCAACAGGATTATGAAGTGACGGGTGTTGAACTGGATACAATCGTTCATACCGCATGGCAGCAACCCGGTGTCATCGGTGCTCGCATGACAGGAGCTGGCTTTGGCGGTTGTGCAATTGCCATTGTTGAAAAGGATCAAGTCGAACACTTTAAGCACAACGTCAATACGATCTATCAGCAAATAATAGGCTACGAAGCAACATTTTATTCAGCATCAATTGGCGACGGGGCAAGAGAACTTACTGAAGGGGTGCTTTAAATGAGTGTACTAGTTTTAGGCGGAGCGGGTTATATTGGATCACATGCAGTCTATCAGTTAATCGATCAACAATCGGATGTTGTCGTCATTGATAATCTTCAAACGGGACATAGAGAGGCTGTTCACCCTGATGCAACCTTTTACGAAGGTGACATTCGTGATATTGCCTTTATGCGCAGCGTTTTTGCGAAGGAATCCATTGACTCCGTCGTCCACTTTGCAGCTAATTCACTTGTCGGTGAATCAATGGAAAAACCACTTGAGTACTTTGATAATAATGTCTATGGGACACAGGTTTTACTGCAAGTGATGACTGAATTTAATGTGAAGAAAATCGTCTTTTCATCTACAGCAGCGACTTACGGCGAGCCTGAAGTAGTTCCAATCACAGAAAATATGGCTACGAACCCGACAAGTACGTACGGCGAAACGAAGCTGACGATGGAAAAAATGATGAAATGGTGCGAGCAGGCCCATGACATTCGATATGTCGCCCTACGTTATTTCAATGTAGCAGGCGCACGCGAATCTGGGGAAATCGGGGAAGATCATTATCCCGAGACACATCTGGTGCCTATCATTCTACAAGCAGCTCTCGGCCAACGCACGCATATTACTGTATTCGGAGAAGATTACGATACACCGGATGGTAGCTGTATTCGTGATTATGTACATGTAGAAGATTTGATTGGGGCGCATCTGTTAGCCCTTCAGTACTTAAATAATGATGGAAAAAGTGATGTGTTCAATCTCGGGAGCAATCAAGGCTTTTCTGTTAAAGAAATGATTGATACAGCCCGGGCAGTGACAGGTAAAGAAATCCCAGCAAAATCCGGTGAGCGTCGTGCAGGTGATCCAAGTACTCTAATCGCAAGTTCTGCGAAAGCCGCTTCCCTATTAGGCTGGAAGCCGACACGCACTTCGATTGACAACATTATTCAAGATGCTTGGAACTGGCATGTCCATCACCCAAATGGCTATCAAAAGGACGTGACTAGTGAATGATTTTCCAACAGATTACAGGACTTATTCATCAGGCATTACAGTGCGAGTTGATTGAACCCGCTGACCAAATATACGTCACCAACCAAGTGCTAGCATTGCTTCACCTCGAAGCAATGCCGGCAATGATTGAAGAGCCGATAGATGACACCATTCCTAATTTACTTGAACAAATCGTTGCATATACTGTCGAACAAAACGTCATCGACAATGTTTTTGATGACAAGGAAATTCTGTCCGCAAACATCATGAACTGTTTTATGGCAAGACCTTCCGCTATTAATGCCATTTTTCAAGAGAAGTATCGTCAATCTCCACAACGAGCAACTGATTATTTTTATGAATTAAGTAAAAACAGCAATTATATTCAGATGAATCGCATCCAAAAAAATATTCAATTTAAAGCCGAAACTATTTATGGTGAAATGGATATTACGATTAATCTATCAAAGCCTGAGAAAGACCCTGAACAAATTAAGCGTGAAAGTCAATTGAAGCATGCCGTTCATTATCCAAAATGTCTTTTATGCGTTGAAAACGAGGGCTACGCCGGCCGGACAGGTTATCCCGCACGTGCCAATCATCGCGTAGTACAAGTATCACTTGGTAATGAAAACTGGTATTTTCAATATTCACCGTATGTTTATTATAATGAGCATAGTATTTTGCTCGCTGAAGAGCATCGTGATATGAACATTGGGAAAGCGACTTTTGAGCGTTTGCTTGATTTCATCAGACAATTCCCACATTATTTTATCGGTTCAAATGCTGACTTACCGATTGTTGGTGGATCCATTTTAAGTCACGATCACTATCAAGCTGGTAGATATGAGTTTCCTATGACGAATGCAGCAACTGCGTTGTCATTTGAACTTGACCATTTTGCAGATGTATCAGCGGCTATTTTAGAATGGCCATTAACGACCATTCGCCTGCAAGGCGATGACACTAAGTCATTGATCGAAGCAGCAGATCATGTTCTCTCGACGTGGAAAAATTATAATGATGAGCAGGCAAACATTCATGCTTTCAGTGGAGATACGCCACATAATACCATCACACCAATTGCCCGTATGCGCGGCAGCAAATTTGAACTTGATCTTGTGTTACGTAATAATCGGACAACTGATGAGCATCCACTCGGTATTTTCCATCCACATGCCGATGTTCATCATATTAAAAAAGAAAATATTGGGCTAATAGAGGTGATGGGACTCGCGGTTCTACCTGCACGGCTGAAAGATGAATTAGCGGATATTAAGACCTGTTTACAAGGTCAACCAAGCAATGTTGCCCCTTACCATCAACAATGGGTAGACCAGTTGAAAGAAAAGTATGGGGTGTTAGCGGATCTTGAACAAATTGATGCTCTTTTAGAAAAAGAACTGGGGGCTAAATTTGCGAAAGTACTTGGAGATGCAGGTGTCTTTAAAGATAACGATACCAGCAAACGATTCATCAAAAATCTCAATCAAAAGGCGGACAATTAAATGAATATAGAAACACAAAATACCGTAAATGGTTGGAAATTATATACCCTTAGCAATCAACATCATATGAGCGTTAGCTTGTTAAACTATGGTGGCATCATTACTACCATCAACGTTCCAGATCGCCATAACAACATCGAAAACGTTGTACTAGGCTTCAAAAACCATGCCGACTATGCACAGAACCCCAACTTTTTGGGGGCGCTTATTGGGCGTGTAGCTGGAAGAATTCAAGGCGCTTCTTTTACTATTGAAAATCAAGTGTTTGATGTAGAAGCCAATGAAGGAACCCATCATTTACATGGTGGTGCCAGTGGATTCCATCAGGTCATTTGGGCAGCTAGCCCCTTTCAAACAAAGGATACAGTAGGAGTGGTATTGACACATACAAGCGCAGATGGTGAAGGCGGTTATCCAGGGACAGTGGAGATGACCGTTACCTATACCTTGACGAACAACAATGAGCTGATTATCGATTACGCAGCTACGTCTGATAAAACAACTGCCCTGACACTGACTAATCACTCGTACTTTAATTTAACAGGGAATGTGGCACGGACGATACACAATCATCATGTCACAATCGCTTGTGATGAATTTGTTGAACTAGATAATGAACTGATTCCAACAGGCAACAAGCTCGATGTCACGAATACACCTTTTGATTTTCGAACTGGACGATTGATTGCTGATGGCATTAATTCCACATTCACACAAAATATTGTGGCGGGTCATGGCTATGATCATTATTTTATTTTGAACCCTAAGCAGACAGAAGCAATTCGTGTTGAAGATGAGGTCAGCGGACGTGTTATAACAATCAAGACCGATCAGCCTGGCGTAGTGATGTATACGTCGAATAACTTGACTGAAGGCCTTGAGTTGGCAGAAGGTACATCTAAACGCTATGATGGGGTTTGTTTTGAAACACAAGCCTCCCCTGCTTCCTTGCATCATGAAGATTTTCCAACAGTACTGCTAGAAGCACATGTACCTTATGACAAACAGACCGTATTCTCTTTTAGTGTAGTGAAATAATTTGGTCTAAAAATAACGGACGTAACAAAAGCGTAAAATAGTACCCGCCTATTTTACGCTTTTCCTTTTGATAGAATAGTAGAAAAATTTCAGAATGAGGTTTAAACCAGGCTCCCTCTAAATAATACAAGAACCCCAAAATTAAAATTCAGTTGCTAATTAATACTTTCATAAACTCCTCATACGTTTTTACGTTAATCAGCTTTTCTACAATCGAGCTATCATGAATAATCTTCCCCAATAAATCGTACATCACTTGTAAATCTTCCTGACTATTTTTTTTGACACTTAGTAAACAAATAAATTGCACAGGTTTATCATTCCATATAATAGGTTTTGTTAATGTACATACAGCTAGAAAGGTTTTATCCGAATTGGGTGTTATCGGATGGGGAATCGCCACTAAATTTCCGAAGGAGGTCGGCGCCACTTTTTCCCGCTCGTAAATTGCAGCAAGAAATGTTTGATCTACTAACCCTTTGTTCAGTAATGTAGTATGCAAAAATTCCAATGTTTCTTCTTGAGATCCAAAGCTTTTAGTTAAAAACATCAGCTCTTCTTGAAAATAAGAATGCAAGTTTTGTTTTGTATTCACTATAAATTTTTCTATTTTTCTTATATCTGTATCACCTAAAATCGCATTCACCACAATAACAGGCACCGATAATTGTTCTTGAATTGGAATAGAGCTAATAATCAAGTCAATGTCCATTAAATTATATTGATCCAGCTTGTAATACTCAGTAGTCCCCACAAGATCTAAACCTTCTCCAAACTGGTTTTTCAATTTATAATAAATTAATTGTGCAGTCCCTAATCCAGAGGCACAAACAATCAAACATCTCTTTGGGCCGACCTTTAGTTTTCTTCGTTCAATTGCAGCCCCTATATGAAGCGCAAGATAGCCTATTTCATTCTCATCTACTTCTATACCAATATGCTCATTTATAATTGATCCAGCTATAATGCCTGCTTCGAAAGCAAGTGGGTAATTTTTCTTAATGTCTTCAAGCATGGGATTCCTGACATTCATACCATATTTATAGCGGTTAACTGCGGGCTTTAAATGTAAGGATAATGCAATAATAAGTTCTTGATCTGCACTAACCCCAAGATTTAATTTAGACTCTATCTTATCCAATATTTTTGTTGCTATTTTAGAAATATCTTCTTCCACCACTTGTTTAATAATTTTATTGTTTGTATTCATTTGTAATAATATTTTCGTACCAAGTAAATGTAGTGCAATATAAGCTGTTTCTTCTTGGGGAAAATCAACATGAAACTTCTCTTCCACTTGCCTAACAATTTCATGGGCAACTTGATATTCCTTCTGTTCAAGTATTTCATCTAGATCTGTCTGATAGAGTGTTACATGATAACCTGCTTTTATCCTTTTATATGCAATCGCCATGTGAATCACCAGATTATTGATGGCTATATCGGATACCGTAATGCGATGGATATTTATTTGACTTACAATAATTTCCAGAATAGAATCTAGCTCCCCTTGAGATAACAATGTAAATTGGGGTTTGAATAATTGCCCACCTATCCCTTCCTTGCGATCAAATATATATTCAGCCATACAAAAACGTAACTTTAGCTCATCGCCAGTTACTTTTAACCCATAATTAGGCCGTGCCTCCAAACAGATATCATACAATGCTAACTTTTTTTTAACATGCACTAAATCATTTTGAATGGTTGACTTACTCACATACATTTCATCTGCTAAGTCATCGAGCTTAATGTAGCTTTCGCTTAACAGGAATCGCTTGATGACATGAACTATTCGCTCATCTGGCAATCTAGGAATAACTGCTTGTGCCGTAGATTCATCACCAGAAATTCGTTTTAAATAGTTACGAAATAATTGCTCATCTGTAATCCTTAATTTATAGCCTTGTCCCATCACTGAATCAATATAGGCCCCATTACCAAGTAGTGACAAATCAAGCGTTTTTATGTCTTCTCTTATCGTTCTTGATGTAACCTGGTTTATAGTCGCTAAATATTTCCCAGTGATTGGTGTTTCTACAGCCATTAGTTCACGGAAAATAGTTTTTGTTCTTAAGGTCAACATAAGACCAACTCTCCTTACCATTTACTCCTTATTTATATGAACTAGATGCTAAACATCTCTTCTCCAGCGAAAGCAGCCCGAATCACTAATGTAGTAAAAAGGCTTTGACCTACAAGTAAGTCAAAACCTTTCCAAAAAACTTACTATATCACTATACTATAACCTAAACTAGAACCTTTTCCCCAGTATTAGAAACCATTATTTTCGGAGACGGCCTTTATCCAATGCGCACTCTTCTTTGGAGTCCTTTTCTTCGTTTCAATATCTACTGAGAAGAAACCATAGCGATTTTTGTAGGCATTCATCCATGACCAATTATCCATGAATGACCAGAGATGATAGCCTTGTACATTACACCCTTCTTCGACTGCTCTGTGCAACCATTTTAAATGTTCACTAATAAATTCAATTCGGTAATCGTCTTGGACTTCACCATCTATCAAAAAGCGTTCCTCGTTCTCAACACCCATTCCATTTTCAGCAATAAACGACTCAACATTGCCGTAGTTTTCCTTAAGGTTGATCATAATATCATAAATACCTTTTTCGTATATTTCCCAACCACGGTGCTTATTCATCTTTCTACCAGGCATTTCATAGTTATCAAAGAACCAATCAGGCATAAATGGACCGTGCGGATTTGGTAAGTGTTCTTTCGCTTTGACCCTTCGTGGCTGATAATAGTTTACACCAAGAAGATCGACAACCCCCTCTTTTAATAATTCTTTATCCCCTTTTTGAGTGACTGGCAATTGACTGTGTTCTCTTAATATATTAATAAGTTCTAATGGATATTCACCTAAGACTGAGGGATCTAAAAAGCTACGATTGAAGAATAAATCTGCTGCCTGGGAAGCTTTTAAGTCAGCTTGATGTTCACTTCGAGGATAAGATGGAGTAAGATTTAAAACAATACCAATTTTTCCATCCTCCATTGCAAATGTGCGATAAGCTTTTACAGCTTGAGCATGCGCAATCATTGTATTATAAGCTACTTGGACTGCACGCCTTGCATCAACAACATTCGGATAGTGAAAGTCGTACAAATAGCCTCCCTCAACTGGAACAATCGGCTCATTAAACGTAAACCATTTCTTCACGCGGTCACCAAACAAGTGGAAACATTCTTTCGCATATTCTGTATACGCCTCTACTACTGCTCTATTTTCCCAACCACCTTCTTCTTGCAGTTCTAGTGGCATGTCAAAGTGATACAGCGTAACAAATGGCTCAATATCATTGGCAATCAATTCATCAATGACATTATTATAGAAAGTTATCGCTTCGGCATTTACCTTTCCACGCCCACCAGGAATTAAGCGTGACCATGAAATAGACATTCGATATGAGTTATGGCCAATTTCTTTCATCAAGCGGATATCTTCTTTATATAGATGATAAAAGTTAGAAGTCGATTCAGGACCTACATTATCGAAAAAACGATTTGGCTCTGTTTTATACCAATGATCCCAAATATTTTGACCCTTTCCGCCTTCATTTGCAGCACCTTCTATTTGTGTGGCAGACGTTGCACTTCCCCACCAAAAGCCTGTTGGAAATTTATATTGTATAGACATTCTAATACCTCCACTTTCCAAGAAAATCAACTACTATAAATTTTGAATCAAATAAGCCTCTGCGTAGTGGCGTCCAGATTATGCATTATGCTACCTAAGTCGTTGCTCGATACGTCAATCAAGGAAGGATAAATTGCATCCTTCCCCAATGTCTACACATTTTATCAAGACGCTTACGCTTTTCTGTAATACCTAGCTCCAAGTGTTAATGCTAACTAGCATTCTATATGACAACATCTAGAGCTTAAAACGACTATTTATTGCGATAGATTTCAACAATTTCAATTGCTAAATCCCTAACAGTCATTGATGTCATTAAATGATCCTGTGAATGGATGAGCATTACGGTTATAGGATTTTCTTCACCGCTAGCTTCTTGTTGTAATAATTTAGTTTGATAGCTATGCGCCTTTCCGAGCTCTTCTCCAGCTTCTTCAATGAGCCGATCGGCTTCAGCGAAGTTTTTTTCCTTCGCTGCCTGTATGGCTTCCATGGCACTAGACTTTCCATTCCCAGCATTTAATATAATTTGAAATGCAATTTCTGTTATTTTATCCATAGCTTACTCCTTCTTAATTCCAAATTTCAATATATAGTAATTATTTCTCTATTTGTTCAGTTTCATAGTATTTTTTATCCATGATTCGTAAGAACGGCCACCAAATAATCATGACAACAAATAGATTAAAGGCTTGCAACACTCCACCCTGCCATGCATTACCTGTTGCCAAGAATCCATTCAAAATAGGTGGTGTCGTCCAAGGGACAATAATTCCTGCTGGTGGTGGAACTAATCCTGTTGCCATTGCAAAATACGTAGTTAATGTAACAACAACGGGTGCTATTAGCCATGGAATCACTACTAAAGGATTCAAAATGATAGGTAGCCCAAAGATAATTGGTTCGTTTACATTAAAGATACCTGAAGGCGTTCCTAATTTAGCTAATTCCTTAAGCTGTCTACTTTTTCCGATTATGAAAATTAGAATAATAACAGCTAATGTCATACCTGATCCGCCCATTCCAACGAGGAACGAATCTATGAATTGTTTTGTTATAATATTAGGCAATTCTGTTCCCGCTTGGAACGCAGCTAAGTTTTGTTCATTCAATGTATACCAGATTGGGTCAAATACAGAGTTAACAATAATTTGGCCATGTAAACCAAAGAACCAAAATACTTGAATGAGCAGCACTGCAACAATCGTAGCAGGTAATCCACTTCCTAAGACAGTCAATGGCCCTTGAATGACAGTATAGATAAAGTTCTGTACCGTTTCAAATGTAGTATAACTAAATAGAATTCGGATTATTAAAAAGGCAGTTAATGTTAACGTAACGGGAACTAATGCACTGAATGATTTTGCTACGGCACTAGGAACACCCGGGGGCATTTTAATTGTCCATTCTTTTTTAACAAAAAAGCGATATAGTTCAGCTGAAATAAAAGCGGTAAATATCCCCAAAAACATCCCCTGTGCCCCTAAACTTGCAGTCGGGATAACACCTGAAACACCGTCTAAAACTTGTGGTGTCATAATAAGTACAGATGCTAATGCAATCACACCACCATAAATCGCTTCTCCTTTGTAGTGTTCAGTCAATTTATAACCAATACCGACAATAACAAATAGCCCCATCAAACTTAATGTTGCAGCTGAAGCTGGACCTAAAGCATTTTGATAGGCTGCTAATGCTTCTGCACTTATCACTTTATCAAGAAACGGCAAATTTGCAATAACAACAAATATCGATCCAAAGATAATTAATGGCAGCGCTATCATAAATCCGTCACGTAATGAGGTTAAATAGCGATTATTATTAAGTTTATCTGCAATTGGCAGCAAAAAACTTTCCAGAAAGTTCATAAATTTATTGTTCTCCATCTTGTTCTCCCCTTTGTCTATTAGATTAGTTACCGATTAATTCTAGCGCTCTATTTAACACCGCTTCTCCATCTAATCTTCCGTACGCCATCGTATCAATGACCTCTAAAGGTATTCCCACCTCTTCTGCAACTTTTGAAAACTTTTTTTTCAAAAATCTCATTTGTGGACCGATTAACAGAACATCCGCGTTTTCAATTTCCTTCATCGCTTTGTCCTGTGAAACTGCCCAAATGTTCACTTCAATTCCTTTTGCTTGCGCAACCTCCTTCATTTTTCCTACTAGCAAACTTGTCGACATCCCTGCTGAACATGCTAATAATATATTCTTCATCTGCAATTCCTCCATTTCTTGTTGTTTCATTATTTTGGATGTACTATTAGTATAGATTGTATGTACCGACAACTACACACACTTTTTTTCCATTAGGTAGAGGAAAAGAGTGAGTATTCAATTTTTTAAGTTGCGAATAAGGGGCTACTATGACACAATAATAACGATTCATAATTCTAAATCGGTAGTTATTAACTGAGGGGGATCGCACTATGAGATTTGGCATCATCGGAACAAATTGGATTACAGATCGATTGATTGCAGCAGCTAACGCACATCCTGAATTTAGCATTGGTGCAATCTATTCTAGAACTGAGGAAACAGGCAGAAGTTTTGCCGATAAATACGAGGTCAAAAATGTCTATACAGATATGGAAAAGATGTTTCAAAGCGGAGATATTGACGCTGTTTATATCGCATCACCAAATGTCTTCCATGCAGAGCAGAGTATCTTAGCTATGCAAAATGGTATTCACGTTCTTTGCGAGAAGCCTGCAGTAACATCTGTAGATGAAATGGATCAAGTGATTCAAGTTGCGAATCAGCACCAAACGATGTATATGGAAGCGATGAAGTCGACCGTTACACCCGCATTTCTCAATGTGAAAAAGCACTTACATAAGATTGGTGCACTCCGTCGATTTGTTTTTCATTACAACCAATACTCTTCACGCTATGATAAATACAAGGATGGGATTATCGAAAATGCCTTCAAGCCCGAGCTCGGCAATGGTGCAAGAATGGATTTAGGCGTCTACACGATTGCCCCGCTTATCCATTTAGTTGGCGAACCAAAGTCTGTACTGAAAAATGACTATTTGTTGTCGACTGGCGCAATTGGTCAAGGCAGTATGATTTTACAGTACGATGGGTTTGAAGCGATTTTAATGTACTCTAAGATTTCGGACTCCTATTATCCAAGTGAAATCCAAGGCGAGAATGGTGTTATTGAAATTGATAAAATCAGTGAGCCTAGTCAGATTATCATCAAATATCGAGATGGGCAAACAGAGGATATTTCCGTACAACATGATTATGAGTCTATGTATTATGAAGTAGCGGAATTTATAACCTGTGTAAACAATAAGCAGATTGAATCTACGATTAATACACATGAGATTTCTCGCAGTGTGGCGAAATTGTTGACAGTATGATACTAAAAAAGTAGTCCTGTATGAATTCAATATTCATACAGGACTACTTTTTGGTTCAAATCTCGTAACTACTTAGGTACCTGAATTGTTTCAATAATCTCGATATGGGTATCTATTTACTAACTATACAATTCATATTCTTCCCAACAACGCTTGGCGCTTGGGGATGCCTCCCGCGATAAGCCTGATAGAAAACCACTATCAGTCTCATCGCTTCGGCTACCCCAGTTGACGCCTTCGCTGGAGATGACATAAAATCATTAGTCCAACGGAGATACTCATAGAAAGGATCAGACTTTGTTGAAAACTCTGATGAAATACACACCCAAACAAATCGATGAGATTAGTCATGGAAAACCATCTGAAATTGCAGCGTTTATCACTGGTCTTCTGCTCTATATTGAAAAGTTGGAAAATCACATTGTCACACTAGAAACACGTGTAAAAGTGTTAGAACGGCAAGTTGGGCTAACCAGTACGAACAGCAGTAAACCACCCTCCAGTGATGGATTACGTAAACCGAAAAGTTTACGGGAAACCGGGGGAAAGAAAGGCGCCCCAAAGGGCAATGACGGTCATACCCTTGAGATGATAGATCAGCCAGATGAAATCAAATGGCACAAGGTGAAAGTCTGCCCTCATTGTGAGACTTCTCTTACTGATGTCCGATCAGAAGGGTATGCCCGTCGACAAGTCTTTGATCTGCCATTTCCTCGTACTGTGGTTACGGAGCATCGAGTTGAAAAGAAGTGCTGTCCTCACTGTTCTGCTCACCAACAAGCATCATTCCCGGAAAACGTGATAGCACCAGCTCAGTATAGAGATGGATGGACAGCTTGGTGTACCTATTTGAACGTTTTCCATTACCTCCCCCTCGAACGAATCAGTCAGCTTTTTCAAGACTTGACTGGCTATCGCCCTAGCGAAGCGACCCTTCTCAACCGTTTAGCCTCTGTTTCCAAGAAAATCGAACCCCTAAATATATACATACAAGAGCAGTTAGTAAAAAGCCCAGTCCTTCATGCCGATGAAACAGGTCTACGTATCGAAGGGAAAACCCAGTGGCTACATGTGGTCAGTAATTCAGAATGGACTCTTTACCATGTACATAAAAACCGTGGAAAGATAGCGATTGATGAACGTGGTTGTCTGCCAATCTATCGGGGAACGCTTGTCCACGACTGTTGGGCTTCCTATTTCCACGCGGATTATTCTTTTACCCATGCCTTGTGTGGAGCCCACCTTCTCCGTGAGTGCCAAGGGATTATCGACTATGATCATCACCAATGGGCTACCGATATGAAAAACCTTTTACAAGAAGCTTGTTATCATAAGAAAAAGTGGGGACACGATGGGAAGCCAATTGAAAACGCAATTGTTCTCGATTGGGAACAACGCTATGACCGCATTTTGGAGCAGGGAGAAAAGGAATGGATCACAAATTCCAAACCAGATGCCCCTACGAAACGTGGAAGAAAGAAAAAGAGTAAAGCAGCTAATCTAGGCGAGCGTTTACGCATTCATAAATCCACTGTTCTGCGGTTTATTCGAGATGAGCATGTGCCTTTTGACAACAATTTGGCTGAAAGGGACATCCGCATGATGAAAGTGAAACAAAAAGTATCGGGCACCTTCCGAAAACAAGAAGGGGCTGAAGAGTTTGCCCGAATCCGCGGCTTCATTTCTACGCTTCGAAAACAGAACCGTGATATATTCTCCTCGCTCACTTCGGTTGTGCATGGCCAATTCTCTTTTGAGTAATGTCTATAGACCGGGCACCACTTATTTGGAAGTAACCAAATGATATACCTCACCATTATGACGAACCAATCTAGCGAAGGAGCGACAAGTGTGAGCCGGAGCAATCAGACCGACAGTGATCTTCTGACGGGCTTATTGCGTAAGGCCATCACCAAGCGACAAAGCGGTGTTGGAAGAACATTATATTAGTTAAGTTCCGACTATATATTTACCTAAGTAGTTACCAAATCTCTTTAATAACACATCAAAACTAGTAAATATTTTACACTTAAGCATGTGAGAACTGATCGTCAGCAGGCAATGGCTCTGGTCTCTTGCAGGTGCTTTGCATATGATAAAATGATCCTTGTTCAGATGAATCATGGAAACCATGCATGGCCTCCAGCACATGGTAAGCAAGTTCTCCATTCGCTCGATAAGAATCACCTCTCAAAATTGCCCTTGCCATATCAGCAACACCAATTCCACGACTGTTGTCATCGTGTTTACGAGTGAGTTCTATATCAACAAATTCTTCTTCACCACGCTTTCGAAGTCGAACAGGACCACCAAACGTATTTGGGTTAGGAACAATCATTGTTCCTTCACTACCATATATCTCAATGGAAGGAAGGCTTGTCCCACCAAATGCGTCAAAACTGGTCGTGATTGTTCCAATTGCACCAGAGGCAAATTCAAGCGTTCCTGCAATATGTGTCGCTGTTTCCACTGTAATCTTTGTGCCTGCTTTTGGTTCACTTAAAATAGTACGTTCTGGATAACTAATTCTAACTGAACCTGACAGTCGCTTAATAGGCCCCAACAAGGCAATTAGCGCTGTTAAATAATAGGGCCCCATATCAAACATCGGCCCGCCACCTTCCTTATAAAAAAAGATCGGATCTGGATGCCAATGTTCAGGACCACGTCCAATCATAAAGGCCGAAGCACCAATCGGAACCCCAATTTCCCCCTTTTCAATTAAATCAATAGCTGTTTGAACACCTGCACCTAAAAATGTATCTGGCGCACTTCCTACGAGTAGCCCTGTTTCTTTAGCAACAGCTAAAATATTTTCGGCCTTCTCACGTGTCACCGCTAAAGGTTTTTCGCCATAGACATGCTTGCCATTTTTAAGCGCTTCAATTGCAACTTCCGCATGCGCCTGAGGAATTGTTAAATTGATCACTAAATCTACATTAGGATTTTCTAACAACTCTTTTACCGTCGATGCTTCCGGAATCTGATATTTTGCCGCCTGAGCACGCGCCCGATTTATATCTAAATCTGCACATGCAATAAGTTCAAGATTGTCAAACTTCGGGATGTTTTCCATATAGATAGAACTGATCGTTCCACAACCTATAATTCCTACTTGTACTTTCTTCATTTGTTCTCCCCCATTTTTCATTGATTGTCCTCCATGCCGGTATACATGTGAGCTGGTCTACTTCTTACATCCATAGTTTTCCTAGATCGCGCTTTTCCTTCTGCCGACCATAAAAATCCATTTCGCATAATTTTCGATACTTCCGGCATCGCTACAACATTAGCTGAATGGCCTATTGAATTATAAAATACCCGGCCAATCCCCCAACGTTTTGTCCAAACAACCGGCATATCCACTGCTTTATTTAGCGAATGAGGCCCTTCAGCGATTGGGAAGCGAGTTGTTGCAAGCACTTCAACAGCAGGATCCACATGCAAATAATATTGTTCACTCACAACCTTAAAATCTTCAATTCCTTCCAAAACACTGCTGGAAGAATAGTTAATAGCAACCGTATATTCAACGCCATCATTTCCAGGATGTGCCACCCAATTACCACCAGTCATAAACTGCCAGTCTACGTTTTTTCTAAAGGAATCACACATCCCACCGTGGCACCCAGCGAGACCAACACCGCTCTTCACCGCTTCCGAGATATTAGTCACATATTGCGGTTCAATCTCACCCATCGTCCAATGCGGAACAATCAAATCTAAGTCTTTTAGTTTTTCAACATCTGCATATGCATCAAGCGTATCAGATAGTTCTACTTCAAAGTGTTCCTGTTCAAGGATTCCTTTAAAAATATTCGCAACTTCCTCCGGTTCATGCCCCTCCCAACCACCATATACAATGAGTGCCTTTTTCTTCACATCATTCATACTCCTCTCAGCAAATGTATTACAGGTCAGATACTGTTATCCACTGCTTTCGTTCTATAGATAAATCAACAGCCTCAAGAACTTGCTGGCATTTCACCCCATCCTCAAAATTAGGAATAGGTTGCCGGTTTTCACGCAAGGCATCTAGTAATTCAACAAACGCATGAGTAAAAGTGTGTTCATAGCCTATTGTATGACCAGTTGGCCACCAAGCTTCGGAATACGCATGTGCGGAATCAGTTGCCAACACACGACGAAACCCTTGAACATCCTCCTTATCATCTTCGAAATAAACTTGTAATTCATTCATACGTTCAAAATCAAAAATAACACTACCTTTGCTACCATTAATTTCGAATGAATTCGTACTACGATGCCCTGTCGCAAAGCGTGTTGCTTCGAAGCTACCAAGTGCACCGTTAGTGAACCTCGCCAAAAATAACGTTGCATCATCAACTGTAACCGGTCCTTTCTCAGTACTCTCTCCACTTGTGGCTGATAATCCATCCATCTCCATAGGAAATGGTCGTTCTTTAATAAATGTTTCGCTCATACCGATCACTTCTGATATATCACCAATAAGATAGTGAGCCATATCAATAAGATGCGCACCTAAATCACCATGGGCACCTGAACCAGCAATCTCTTTTTGCAGCCTCCATACTAATGGGAAATCCGGATCTGTAATCCAATCTTGTAAAAACCACGCCCGATAATGGTAGATTTCGCCTAAACGACCTTCTTCAATCAACTTTTTGGCGAGCATAACAGCTGGCGTAAAACGATAATTAAAGCCAACCATATGCTTTACTCCCGCATCTTCGGCAGCCTGCAGCATTTCACGAGAATCTTGTAATGTAAAAGCGAGTGGCTTTTCACAATAAAGATGTTTGCCTGCTTTAGCGGCTTCAATTGCCATTTCTTTATGTACGTTACTTGGTGCATTTATGTCGATTACATCAATATCATCCCGCATCAAAAGCTCTTTCCAATTTGTCGTATATTCTTCCCAGCCAAATTGCTTAGCTGCCAGAGAAACTCCCTCTTCATTTCTCCCACAAATAACTTTCATTGTAGGTTGAGCGCTTTTTGGAAAAAACATAGGTAACGTCCGGTAAGCATTACTATGTGCTTTCCCCATAAATTTGTAGCCTATCATCCCGATATTAATCGACTTCATCATGTCATCTCCCCGCATATTATGTTCAACCATAATTTCTTTTGAAAATCCAATGACTGCATTAGGTAACTAGCCCTGATGCAGTCGTTGGATTCTCTTACAAGTAGACACGTTCGCTTTTTAGCACTGTACAATTATTACTTTGTTACACCCACCACATATCAGCAGGCTGATTTTTTATTACTACTGATTTCAAATTCGCCACCGCCCGTGAAAATCCTTCATCAATCGACATTAATGGATCTTCGTGCTCAATACTGACCACATAATCATAGCCATATGTGCGCAGAGTACTCATCATATCCGACCATTCTCGGATACTATGCCCACAGCCAACAGATCTAAAGGTCCAGGCACGTGTTTGCACATCTCCATAAGATTGCATATCCGTTAGACCATGCATGTTAACATTATCTTGGTCAATGAAGGTATCTTTTGCATGAAAGTGATGTATAGCATTTTCTTTGCCTAAAATTTTAATCGCTGCGACTGGGTCAATCCCCTGCCACCATAGATGACTTGGATCTAAATTAGCTCCAATGGCAGGTGAAGTTGCCTCTCTTAATTTCAACAGCGTATACGGGGTATGCACGGAAAAACCACCGTGAAGTTCGATACCAATTTTCACACCGCTATCTTCTGCCAACTTCCCTATCTCTCTCCAATAAGGAATCAGTTTTTGTTCCCATTGCCAGTTGTAAATATCCGAGTACTCCGTTGGCCACGGGGAAACCGGCCAGCTTGGCAGCTTAGACTCCTCATGAGCACCTGGTATTCCTGAAAATGTATTGACAACTGGCACGCCTAGTAATCCAGCAAGTTTTATCGTTTTCACGAGTGTTTCATGTGCATTTTGTGCCACTTTTTCATCAGGTGAAATGGGATTATTGTGGCAGCTGAACGCGCTAATCATCAGTCCTCGCGACTGCACTTTATCCAAATACTCCTTACGCTTGTCTTCACTAGCTAGTAGCTCATCAACATTACAATGAGCATCCCCTGGATAGCCACCTGTCCCTATTTCAATCGCTTCTACGCCAGCATTTTTCACATGATCTAGCATGTCTTCAAATGATTTTTCTGCGAATAACACCGCGAATACGCCTAGTTTCATAAGTAGTACCTCCTACTGAATCTTCTTCTGTTAGACTTTTTCAATTGTTTTATTTTGATGGGACTTTAAGGCTGCTAGGACGACTTCCAGTGATTTCATCCCCTCTTCTCCGGATACAAGCACATCTGTATCATTGATAATTGCTGATACAAAATGATCAATCACATGTGAGGTATGCTGACCACCTTCTTCATTTGATTGAATCGCACCCAATTCATACTTTACAACTTCACCATTTGTATAGTGCACAATTAGTGAATACTGCGGATCGTCTTCCAACCGAAGTATTGCTTTTTCCCCGTAAATAATCGTTGAATTATCAGATTGCGCGGTGTAGGCCCAGCTTGCCGCAAGTGTGCCAATAATCCCGCTTTCAGACTTCAAAATACAAACAGCGTTGTCATCAATATCTGTGTTTTCTTTGGCATTTGTTTCAACGAATCCAGCGACCTCAACAAATTCTTCACCTAGTAAATAGCGCATCAAATCTGTTTTGTGAACACCTAAGTCACCCATTGCGCCAATAAATGCTTGTTCCTTATTAAAGAACCAACTATTACGCCCATCAATACTCCAAGCCTCTGGTCCTGGATGACCAAATGCGGTACGGAAGCTGTAAATTTTCCCAAGCTCGCCATTAGCAATGAGCTGCCTTGCCTTTTCATGCGAGGAAACAAAACGTTGGTTATGCCCAATCATTAGTTTTTTGTTAGCAACACTTGCAGCTTCAATCATCTGCTGTGCTTCTTCACGTGAAGTTGCCATTGGCTTTTCACATAACACATGCATACCGGCATTTGATGCAGCAATGGAAACAGCTGCATGTAAATAGTTTGGTAGACAAACACTTATCGCATCAATACTACTATCTGCAAGTAGCTCTTCATAATTTGTATACGCTTTAGCATTATATATTTCCGCGGTTTCTGTTGCACGGTTCTCAACAATGTCACATACAGCAACAATTTCTACCTTCTTATTTGCGGCATATTCAGGTAGGTGCCTAAGCCTGGCGATACTTCCACACCCAATTACACCTATTTTCAAGCGACTCATCTTCAATTTCCTCCCTGGACTAAATTATTATCATTTACCGATAATAGCACTAAGTTCTGTAGCATTTTGCGCTGCACTTTCTACTGGACCCTTTGTGAAATGTTCTTGTTCAGCAATAAACCATCTTACGTTATACTCTTGCCCCTTTTGAATATAATCCGCTAATGGCAATGTTCCAGTGCCTAGCTCTGTAGATATAGATTGATTTCCTTCAACCTTCATATCTTTAATATGCAATGACACACATCGGTTTCCGTATTTTTCAATAACCTCTACTGGATTATTTCCCGTATAAGCTGCCCAGAAGCAATCTAATTCCATTTTCAAATGATTTTCATCCGTATTGTCAAAGAGAATTTCTAATCCTGTTTTCCCGTCAAACACGTCAAATTCAAAATCATGGTTATGATAACCTAATGTAAATCCTTTAGCATGCACCTTTTCACCAATAGTATTTAATAATGCAGCTGTTCGTTTATAATCTTCAGCAGTTGTCCGCATATTTTCTGGTAGATAAGGAACGATAATTAAATCGTTGCCAATCGTTTCATGGTATTTCAACGTCTCATCCAGATTGTTTTCGAGATCAGTAATCTGAACATGTGCACCTGCCGCTATAATACCTACTTCATCCATCTTCGCCTTAACCTCTTCAGCCGTATGATTGAAGAATCCTGCAAATTGTGCACCTGTATAGCCCATTTCCGCTACCTTTTCAATCATTCCCAATAAATCCTCTTCCATCTCTTCTCGAATTGACCAGAATTGTAACCCTATTTTCTTCATGTTTCTTCCTCCTTAAAAAATATAAAGATTCTGCCAATTTTTTATTAATCACGAAACTCCATAATCTTTTTGTTAATATCTTTTGTTTGACTGTAAATCTCTTGATAAAGAACAAACATCTTTTTATATTTCGCCACATATTCTCGGTTTGGTACAAACTGTTTGTCAATCTTTAAAAATGTATCCGCGCATTGCTGGAGTGAATCAAACCAGTCACATCCATAGGCTGCTAACATAGCTGCCCCCATACCAGGTCCTTGCTCACTTTCAAGTCTGACAATTGTAGCGTCAAAAATATCGGCTTGTATTTGAAGCCACACTTCATTTTTCGCACCGCCACCAATTGAAACAATTGTATCGATTTTTTTCCCACTACTTCGGAAAATCTCAATTGATTCATTCAATGAAAATGTGATGCCTTCGAGCACCGCACGCACAAAATCTTTTCGTTGATGGGCACTATCCATACCGATAAAGCTAGCACGAATCGTCGCATCTGCATGTGGTGTCCTTTCACCAACTATATAAGGGGTAAACAATAACCCATTTGATCCTACAGGAACAGATCCAACATCCGCTAATAAATCATCAAAGGATTCATGCGCCGCAAAAACATCCTTGAACCACGTTAAACTATGGCCCGCCGCAAGTGTAACACCCATTGTATAAAAAGCATCTGGCGCACTATGATTAAAATAGTGGACCTTCCCTTCAAAATCTTTGTCATCACTCGCCTCATAGGACAAAACAACGCCAGAGGTCCCGATACTACAAAGTGTTTTTCCATCCTCTAAAATGCCCGAACCAATCGCACCACAGGCATTATCAGCCCCACCGGCGAATACACGTGTAGCCTCTGAAAGCCCCGTAGCTACCGCAAAGTCAGCAGTAATCAAGCCTACCTCTTCGTCAGAATTAACAAGTGGCGGGCAAATACTCGGATCAATGTCAAGTAACTCACAGATTTCCGTACTCCACTCTTTTTCACTTATATTTAATAACAGCGTCCCTGCTGCGTCCGAGTACTCCATATGCAACTTGCCAGTCAGCTTATAGCGTAAGTAATCTTTTGGGAGAAGAAATGTCTTTACCTGACTATATAATTCTGGCTCATGTTCTTTCACCCATACTATTTTCGGTAAAGTAAAACCTTCCAATGCCGGATTCTTTGTGATCGCTAATAAACGTTCATCACCAACCACATCATAAATTTGCTGACACTGTGCTGTTGTTCGGGTATCATTCCACAAAATGGCATGGCGTAACACTTCATTGTTGCCATCCAGTAAAACAAGCCCATGCATTTGCCCAGAAAAACTAATACCTTCTATCTCTTCTGGATTTCCCTTGAAATTACTCATGAGCTCAGCCAGTCCTAAAGTTGTTTGCTCTACCCAATCATGGGGATTCTGCTCACTATATCCCGACTTTTCCTGGATTAAAGGATATGGCTTTGATACTTCCTGAACGACGTCACCTTTTTTATTAACAAGCAAGATTTTAACTGCACTCGTGCCTAAATCCACACCAATTACATACTTCATAGCCATACCCCCAGACCCAATTAATCAGCAAAAGCCTTCAATAAATATTGATTGATTGTCGCTTTAATTTGTTCTAAGCGACCAGACACCTGCTTGATATCAGTTACCCCAAGGGCATAAGCCTCTAGTTTACGGAAATTAGTTTTCCCTTGAACGATATCGAGGCCTACGCCGCTCGTAAATGTCTGATAGCGATCTTCTACTATATTTTCTAAGACCTTATCATCAATTAAATTTTGTGCCACCCTCAACCCAACTGCAAATGCATCCATTCCAGCAATATGCGCATGGAATAAATCTTCCGGCTCAAATGAACCCCTTCTTACTTTCGCATCGAAGTTTAGTCCACCTCTACCTAGTCCACCATTTTTAAGAATTTCATACATCGCAAGTGTCGTTGACCATAAGTCTGTCGGGAACTCATCCGTATCCCATCCAATCAACGGATCACCTTGGTTGGCATCTACAGAACCCAACATATTATGAATGCGGGCATAGTGAAGCTCATGTTCAAATGTATGGCCAGCGAGTGTTGCGTGATTCGCTTCTATATTAAACTTGAAGTGATTTTCAAGACCATAATTTTGCAAAAATGCATGCGCAGTCGCTACATCATAATCATATTGATGCGTCGTGGGCTCTTTTGGTTTAGGCTCGATTAAGAATTGAGCATCAAAGCCAATCTCTTTTGCATAATCAATCGCCATCGTATAAAAACGAGCTAAATTATCTAATTCAAGCTTCATATTTGTATTTAACAGTGTTTCATAACCTTCACGGCCACCCCAAAATACATAGTTTTCAGCACCAAGCTCTTTACCAATTTCCAAGCCTTTTTTCACTTTTGCCGCAGAATAAGCAAAGACATCGGCGTGACTCGATGTTGCCGCACCATGAACAAAACGTGGATGCGTGAAATTATTAGCCGTATTCCAAAGCAGCTTCGCTTTACTATCCTTCATATAATCCTTAATCATACTAACAATCACATCTAGGTTTTGGTTTGACTCTCTTAAATTAGCTCCCTCTGGTGCAATATCGATATCATGGAAACAGAAAAATGGTACATCCAATTTTTCATAAAATTCGAAGGAAGCATCTACACGCGCTTTAGCCAAATCCATTCCACTAAATTTATCCCATGGGCGCATCATCGTTCCAGCGCCAAATGGATCTGAACCATCCATCCTAAATGTGTGCCAGTATGACACACCATAGCGCAAGATTTCCTCCATCGTTTTATCACCAATTTTTTCCTCAGGATTATAAAATTTAAAAGCAAATGGATTTGTTGACGAAGAACCTTCAAATTCAATTTTTTTAATAGTAGAAAAATAAGTCATATATTTTCTCCTTTCTATAACTATAAAGTAAACATGCCTTAGCAAAGCAGGGCTTACTAAGACATATTTATATTCAATTGCAGCCAGATGTTGACTTGTTAAAGTAAAATCGAAAACTTATTAGCTGATTTGTCGGGTACTATTTTCACTCCACTTAAATCGCTAGACCACTCACCACTTGTTGTAGATTGAATAGACTGATACCCCACTAGGTTTATGCAATATGGCTTGTTTCTCATATCCGTTTTAATAGAAATTGTTTGACCTAAACGAGAAACCGTGATTGAACCGGCTACTTGACCAGCTAAATCGTTAACTGTTGCCTCCACTTGTTGTCCGTCACCAATTTCATACAAGCGGAAAGTAATATCCTCCGCATAATCATATACAGGATTCACTTCATTAGAACCAATTGATAAAATAGTATTTGGTTTCACAAAAAGAGGTAGACTCATATAGTCATATTTCTCCTTTTGCCATGCCCCTCCCTCAACTACATCACCAGTGAAAAGGTGTGTCCATCTCCCTTTCGGTAAATAATAAATGGCCTGCCCATCGTCTCTAAATATTGGGGCAACTAATATGGAATCCCCTAGCATGTATTGACGATCCAGTGTCTGACACGCTGGATCTTCAGGGAATTCAAGCACCATCGCTCGCATAACTGGAATTCCAGTCTGATTGTTCTCAACCGCGGCATTGAATAAATAAGGCATTAAACTATTTTTCAGTTTTGTAAAATGTCTTGTGACATCAACCGCTTCTTCATCAAATAGCCACGGAACTCGGTATGAAGAACTACCATGAAAACGACTATGGCTAGATAAGAGACCAAAAGCAGTCCAACGCTTGAAAACATCTGGAGTTGCTGTACTTTCAAAACCACCAATATCGTGACTCCAATAACCAAATCCGGACAATGTTAAAGACAAGCCTCCACGTAAACTTTCTGCCATCGCCTCGTATGTTGAGTCACAATCTCCTCCCCAATGGACAGGAAATTTCTGCCCCCCCGCTGTTGATGAGCGAGCAAATAAAACAGCCTCTTGTTCACCTTTTTCTTCTTTTAATAAATTAAAGACGACTTCATTAAACTTATATGAATAATAATTATGCATTTTATGAGGATCTGAGCCATCAAAATAGTTGACGTCTGTAGGGATCCGTTCTCCAAAGTCTGTCTTAAAACAGTCGACTCCCATATCAAGCAATGACTTCAATTTTCCTGTATACCATTCACATGCAGCCGGGTTCGTAAAATCTACTATCCCCATACCTGCCTGCCAGAGATCCCACTGCCACACATCCCCATTCGGTTTTTTAATGAGAAACCCTTGCCTTGCTGCTTCTTCAAAAAGCTTTGATTTTTGGGCAATGTATGGATTAATCCAGACACAAATTTTCAACCCTTTATCTCTCAATCTTTTTAACATACATTCGGGATCGGGAAAATTATCTTTATCCCACTCAAAATTACACCATTCAAACTCCTTCATCCAGAAACAGTCGAAATGAAATACACTTAACGGAATTCCACGCTCTTCCATTCCATCGATAAAATGATTGACAGTTTCCTCATTATAATCAGTTGTAAATGAGGTAGATAACCAAAGCCCGAAGGACCAAGCCGGCGGTAATGCAGGCTTGCCAGTTAAATCTGTATAGCGGTTAATGACATCTTTTGGTGTCGGTCCATTGATAATATAATAATCTAAATACTCACCACTCACACTAAACTGAGATTTAGATACAACTTCAGAACCTATTTCAAAACTAACTTCTTCAGGATGATTCACAAACACTCCATAACCTTCACTACTCAAATAAAAGGGAACATTCTTATATGACTGATCAGAGCTTGTACCCCCGTCTTTATTCCAAATGTCTACAGTCTGTCCATTCTTAACAAACGGTGTAAAACGTTCTCCCAATCCGTAGATTTGTTCTCCCACATTTAAATTGAGCTGTGCCCTCATATACGTAGTACCCTCAGGCCCTGTAATCCATGCTAAACCTTTAGCATCTCCAGCATTCACCCTACGTTTCCCATCATAAAATGCTAATCCGAAATTTTTTCTATTCACTTTTACTTTTAAATTTCCACTTGCTAATGTTAATTCCTCTTCATCTGACTCGATACTTGGTCTTGTTTGCTGATCTGTAACTTCAAAGTTGGGATACTTCTCTTGCCCCCCTGTAAAATGCCATGCTTGTACGCGTATTACATTTTCCATCGGAGTAGATAGTTTCACCGTCAATAGTGGCCCATCAAGTGTTGCGCCTCTATGATTTATTTCTTTGCATGGAATATACAATAGTAAGCTATCTGTTGCTATTTCTACATCATGCACCGCTCTAGGATGATGAATGCTAAACCCTTCGCGTGTCATCCAGTTGCCATCAGTAAATTTCAATTTAACCACTCCTCTTTCTCTATAAAATACAACTTTTCCTCCGTAAATTCATTACTTCAAACCCTCAAAGTTTAATGAGCAAACTAAGTTTTATAAATGTTGATGATACAGATAATATTACCTAAAAACATTTCTCATCTTCTATGTTTCATGATAGAATAAAGAAACTATATTTAATGGATAAACAAATAAAGAAGGTGAAGTTATGGATAAAATACAAACTGGTGATCAAAACCTTGTCAAACAAATTAATAAATCAATCGTACTACATTCAATTGAAAATAACGGCACTACTTCACGTGCTCAAATATCCAAAGACACTGGATTAAATAAAGCAACTGTCTCAACGATGGTGAGCGAACTAATTAAAGAAAACTTTGTAAATGAAATAGGCATCGGGCAATCGAGCGGTGGAAGAAAACCGGTACTGCTAAAATTCAATAAGCATGCAGGATACTCCATAGGCATCGACTTAGGTGTTAACTATATTTTAGCAGTACTCACCGACCTCAAAGGATCAATTTTGATAGAAATCTCCGAAGCCTTCAACGTAATAGAAATTGATGAAATAACAGCCCGTATTAATTCTATTATTACTAGACTAATTGATAGAGCCCCAAAGAGCCCATATGGTATAGTAGGCATCGGGATTGGAATACCAGGTTTAGTAGATAAAGATGGAACTATTCTATTTACACCTCACCTTGACTTTCAACATATAAATTTTAAACAAATGATTGAGAAGAAATTTAATATAACTACAATTGTTGTAAATGAAGCGAACAGTGGTGCTCATGGCGAACAAGTTTATGGTACCGGTAAAAATGTTTCCAATTTAGTTTATGTAAGTATTGGGATTGGAATTGGAACTGGGATTATTATTAACGGCAAACTATACATTGGGTCCACTGGTATTTCTGGCGAGATGGGACACCAAACAATAGATTCTTTCGGAAAAAAATGCCGATGTGGTAATCACGGATGCTGGGAGCTCTATGCCTCCGAAAGTACTCTTTTGCAAGAGGCTAAAAAACTTGAAGTCTTTAAAGACTTCAGCATAATTGACTTAGATATGATAGAAAGTGAAGCCAAGCAAGGAAATAATGAAGTGATTGAGTTGCTTCATATACTTGGTGAATATATTGCAATTGGCTTAACTACTATCATCAACACATTTAATCCAGAAATTATTATTCTTGGAAACCATATCGCTCGATTCGAAGATTGGATTACAAATATAATTTATCAAACATTAGATAACAGACTTTCTACATTTCATAGGGAATCTGTAGATATTAAATTTGCGTCACTTGGCATCTATTCGAGCACACTTGGTTCTTCAGCTTTTTCCATTTCCAATTTCTTGAATCATAACCGAGTTACTGTTATATAACAAAAAATCCATAGCGCCTTACAAAAGGTAGCTGGAGCCATCCATCCAAGCAGTTATTTTCTGCCTGGATGATTGGCGCCCCAAACAACGATACATAGTTTTCAGGATTCTTTATGTCAACATATATAAGCTGTTTATTTTGTGCCCGCTAGTTTGTTCCCCAAAGCTTCATTACATCTTGAGTTATTTTTGTCATGTCTTTATTTGCATCTTCGATTCCCATATTAACTAGATCTTGTTGTAATTTTTCCCAAGCGACATCAAAATCAGCTGGCTTACCAAGTATCGCTTGAGTTATTTTTTGTTCTGTTAAGTCGTCCGCCTTTTTTTGGATAATTTCTAAATCACTACCTGACGGGATAACGAAGTTTGCTGCTGCACCATGTTTAGATATACCTAATTCCTTAGTTGAAGGGAACCAGTCAATCCAACTTTCCATACCATATGCACTTATTACTTCTTTTTCTGCAACATTATAGTTCGCAATAAGATCTTCTTGTGAATCTGGTGTAATTGAATTACCCGCCGAATCTAGCGCGCCATTCCCCCACTGTGGGAATGGATAAACATAGTATCCAACACCCGTTTCTTTCCCATAGTTAGTGTCTGAATTTTTTCTTACTACATCTTCAGCTTTAAGTACACGTTTACCATCTACAACGTCATAGTTCACGCCTTCAATGCCCCAGTTTACAAGGATCTGCGCTTCTTCTGAAGCCATCCAATCTAGGAATTCAAATGCCTTATCAGGGTGCTTACTTGTGGAACTAATAGAAATTCCCCAACCGCCAGCAAAACCATAATCTTTAAGACCTTGAGACTTATACTTATTATTCAAAGTTACAGGAAGAGGAGCATAAGTTCTCCATTCTTTCCCGTCAGCAACCAATGCTTTCTTCGCATCTCCATAGTTCCAGTCTTGGTCAGCTATACCTAATACTCTACCTGAAGATAGTTTAGCTATATACGTTTCATGAGTATGCGTAAATGATTCAGGATCGAGTAAACCAATGTCATTCATGTGATTTAACCACTTGAAGTATTCTTTAATTTCAGGTAATGTAAATTTATATTGCGCTTCGCCTGTCTCATCATTTATAGCCCATTGACCATCATCAGGGATTCCCAATGAAAATCCTGCAGGGTTTCCAACTGTAATTAACCATCTCCAGTCACTACCAAGCAACGAAAGTCCAAGTGTTTTTTGCCCATCAATTTCAGGATACTTTTTAATATATTCCGTTAGAGCATTTTCGAAATCTTCAACCGTATTTATTTCAGGATACCCAAGTTCACGTAGAACCTCCAATTGGATTGACGTAGTTCCACTAGTTGTCCAATAAGCGCTCTCTACACCATATGTTCCTACCGTATAAATACTAGGATCGTTAACAGAATTTTTCAAACGGTCTAATTGTTCTCCGTACATCGCTTTTAAATTGGCACCTTTCTCCTCGATTAAGTCATCCAGCTTAATGACACCACCCGCTTCAATTAATTTGCCGATATCGCCCTTCGCATAAATCATATCCGGATAGTCTCCACTAGCAATCATCAGTGGTATAGCCTGCTCATCTCCACCAACAGGGTGCTCTAACTCCAATATAACTCCTGTTTTTTCCGTGATTTTCTTTGCGACTGGATCATCAAAAGCTTTGTCTTCTGTTAAATCAGCAATAAAGAGCGATAGAGTGACGGGGTCATCCGCTGTCCCTTCACCTGGCGAATCTTTCTCGGCTTTTTCAGAATTAGTACAGCCTGAGAGAACAGCAATTCCGACAACAAACATCAATACCAATGAATATAATGACAACTTCTTCATGTTCTTTCCCCCTATTGTTTAATTTATATCAACTACCATTGATACCTTATTTAACAGCTCCTAACGTCATACCTGTAACAAAATACCTTTGCAAAAATGGGTATACGACTAAAATTGGTACGGTTGCAATGATTGTTATAGCCATTTTCAATGACTGCGGATTCGTTTGGTTCACTAAATACTTAGCAGAATGTGTATTAACACCTGAACCAGATGTACTTGCATTATCTAATATTTTCATTAACTCATATTGAAGTGTCGTCAGATTGGCATTCGACCTAGCGTACAAGTAAGTATCGAACCAACTATTCCATTGCCCAACAGCTAGAAATAATGATATTGTTGCAATAACCGGCATCGATAGTGGTAAAATAATTCGCAAAAAAATTGTAAAATCGTTAGCGCCGTCAATCTTTGCTGATTCTTCTAGTGCAATAGGTAAATTATCCATAAACGATCGAATGATAATTACGTTAAAAGCACTTAATAACATTGGCAGAATATATACCGTAAACTCATTCATTAAACCTAAATGTCTAATCAACATATAATCGGGTATAAGCCCTCCACTTACAAACATTGTTAGGATTAACATGATTGCAATAGGTTTATTAAAGACGAAATCTTTTCTGCTTAACGTATAGGCAAGCATTGTACTTGCGATAATTCCAGTTACTGTCCCAACAACAGTTCTTGTCACCGACATAAAAAATGCCTGTAACAAACGATCATTACTACCAAATATCTGAATATAGTTAGCAAATGTAAATTCTCTTGGGAATATATGAATACCGCCTTTTGCAGTATCTACAGCGTCGTTTAGAGAGATTGCAAGTATATTCAGAAAAGGATATAGCGTTAAAATAATTACAATGAACATGCCAATAGCAAGAATAACATCAAACAAGGTTACCTTTTTAAAACGTTTCATTATATCCCCTCCATCTTTTAGTAAAGTCCACCCTCACCTGTTTTTTTAGCTATATTATTAAAAATCACAATAAGGACTACACTTATAAGAGATTTGAAAATACCAATAGCCGTACCATATGAATATCTAAACATCCCAATTCCATAATTTAGAGCGTATAAATCTAGAACTAAAGCTTTTTCAGCAACGATATTATTACCTAAAAGCATCTGTTTCTCAAAACCAATATTGATAAGATTCCCGATATTCAAAATTAGTAAGACGATAATAACAGGCCGAATACTCGGCAATGTAATATGCCACATCTGCTTCCAGCGGCTTGCACCATCCACTCTAGCTGCTTCGTATAATTGTTGATCGACACCTGCCATTGCTGCTAAGTAAATAATGGCACCCCATCCCATCTCTTTCCATACATCCGCCACTGTAACAATTCCCCAAAACAAATCAGGATTTGACATAAAACCAATCGGCTCTTTAATAATATGTAATGACATCAAAAATTTATTTACCGGACCTTCTTGCGCTAACATCGTAACTACAATGTTCGCCACAATCACCCAGGATACAAAATGCGGAAGATATGAAATAGTTTGTGTAAGCTTTTTATATCTTAAAAGCCTAACCTCGTTTATCAGCAAGGCAAATCCAATGGAAAATATTGTACCAAAAATTAAGCCTAACATCCCCATACCTAAGGTGTTTTTCAATGCACTATAAAATAGTGGTTCACTAAATAATACTTTAAAATGCTTTAACCCTACCCACTCTTGGTCAAAAACTCCCTTCGCAGGATTGTAGTCCTGAAAAGCCATTAACCACCCTCCAAGCGGGATATACTTAAATACAATTAGCCATATTACAAATGGAAATGACATTAATAGTAAAGCTTTTTGATTTTTGATTTTTTTCCATGTGTCATTTTTTTTAGAACTCCGTAATTTTACTTTCACGTGTTCATCTGATTTTTCCATACTAACACTCCCCCACTAAACAAATTCCAAAATATAGAAGTAACTGTATAAGCTTATCTATTATACTAAATGATTACGCTTTCATTTATACCCTTCAAATAATACTATATTTCATGTAAAAATTAGTGATTACCCGGAATACTCTGAAACATCCAATAGCAGGAATCAGTATTTGGTGACATACCTTGAAAACAATGCCTTCATAGGACAAGTCTACAAAGACCGACCAGCTACCATGAATAGATAGCTGGTCGGTCTTTGTACATTATTCTAGCTTAAACACACTAATTTCATCATTCAATAGTTCAGCTAGCTTTGCTAATTCTTCAGCACTGTGGGACATTTCATCCATAGAACCAGCTATTTCTTCAGTGGTAGCTGCAACTTGTTCAACACCGGCAGCAGACTCTTCAGACACTGAGGCAATATCTTGTATTAAATCATTCATCTGGTCACTACTTTGAGCAATGTCTTTTAAATTATTTGAGATAAAAATAACCTTTTCAACCATATTGGAAATGGCAGTATCAATCACTTCAAAGTTTTCTCCCGTTTTTTCGATTTGTTCTGTCCCTTCTTTCACTTCTTCATATCCCTTATTTAAAGAAGTGACAACCTGCTCTGTCTCTGTATGAATATGTGTGACAATATTTGTGATTTCCGCCACAGATATTGAAACTTGCTCAGAAAGTTTTCTAACTTCATCTGCGACAACAGCAAAACCCAATCCATGCTCACCGGCACGTGCAGCTTCAATAGCAGCATTTAAGGCCAATAAATTGGTCTGGTCAGCAATACCTTTAATAACTGATACCAATTGGGTAATTTCATTTGATTGTTTATCCAGGTTTTGAACTTGTCCAACTGCTTCAGCGATAATAAAATCAATTTGTTGCATTTGATTAACTGCATTTTTCATCAATGTCGTGCCCTCATGAGTATACTGGAGTACACGCTCAGATTCTGTAGCAATTTGCCTTCCTTCTTGTTCAGAATTATAAACCATTTCGACAAAGTTACTCATATTATCAGATAAATTTTCGGCACTGTTTGCTTGTACTTCGGAACCCGATGCTAATTCTGCCATTGTTGAGGCGATTTGTTCTCCCCCCTGATTCACTTCATTTGCTGTTTGTGTTAACTCCTCGCTACTAGAGGAAACTGCAAGTGAAGTGTCCGTCACCTTCATTAAAATATCTCGAATATTCGTTGTCATTAGGTTAATCGCTGCTGCTAATTTCCCGATTTCATCATTGCCTTCATAGTCCATCGCTTGCACAACTAAATGACCGTTTGCCACATCAGTTGTAATACCAACAACCGTATTCAGGTTTTTGGAAATACTACGACTAATGAGGAGCATAATCATGATTCCTAAAGAAATTGCGACTAGATTAGAAATTATCAAAACTAGAATACTGGAATCTATACTATTATTAGCACTGTCCATTGTAACCTTTTGTTCTTCTAAGACATTTTCTATTAATCTATCGATTGCTTCAACCGTACCAATTCTTAATGAGTTAGACCTTTCACGGAATATAGCCGTAATAATATCTTGTCCATCTATAACCTCCTGAATATCAGTTAACACAGCATCCATTTTTTCATTATTATCTTTGATATAATTTAACAGTGCTTGTTGCCGTTCGGTTTGCATAATTGGTTCTAGTTTGTTTTCTAACTCTATGAATTGTTCGCGGAGTTTATTATATTCGGTAATATAGCTAGTGTTTTTTGTAATAATATAATCAGCCATTTGTACATCCTTCAATTGAGCAAGTAAAGACATTTGTGTCATATCAAATGTTAGTTGACTATCTCTTTCAAACTGGTCTGTATTTTTTTCCACAGTAGATAATTGATAAAGAACAATTGCACTTGCCATTATAAAAAGTAAAGCAGCGAGGGTAAAAGATATAATATATTTGTTTCCAATATTAATATTTCGCCAATTCAGAAATTTCAAGCGCCCAAAATTTCTCTTTTTCGCTCTTTTCTTTAACTTTCCCCGCTTCTTAATACTGTTTTTCCAATTATTTATCTTCATTTTTTTCATGATATTCTCCTCATCATCGTCATTTTATAATTCACACTCCTAAGGCTAAAAATCTCCCTGGGCACGGCTGCTAATCTGAGAAGTACGTTTAGTTTTGATTAGTAATCAGCTTTATCATTTCAAAGAATTCCTTCTTCTCGATAATAAAATCGGCTTTATGATCAATAAATACCGCAAAACTCTTGTTATTATAAGGTACAAACTCTACTTTCACTTCATTTTCTCCCTTATCACTATCGAGTATCGTATAGATCATCGTTGCTGCTGGTGGGCCATACTTTGCATCCCCTATTTCTTCCTTCACCGATAATCCAGCGATACTCTTGTATAACTGTCTAAATTTATTTGCCTCAATTTCATCACCATTTATATCAATAGTAAATCCGAGGTCCAGATTTTCTTGATGTTCAACAGTAATGGCTACTTCTTGATCAGTGAATTGAATAGTTAGCTGCTTTAAAACATCTATCGCAACTATTTTCACAAACTTCTCAACAATATCGAAAGCTTGGTAACTATAGGGCTCCAAAGCGCTGCTATGTATCGTGAAGACCCTATCGTCAGTTTCTAACTTTGCATAACGTGATTCGCTAGTTGCTGGCACACCAATTAGTATAGTCTCTTCCTTGTCCTTAGAAGCGATACTTATTTTGAAATTAGCATTTACCAAACCATATTCCTCTAAACTTTTCTCATTTCCAGTTAAAATCTCTCCCCTTTTTATATTAGCCAATCCATATAATATATCGGACATTTTATTATATTTGACACTGTAGACGTTTTTATACGGTTGATGCACATACCAACCGCTAAGATTTGTTCTAACCTCTTCTTCTGAATAAGGAGAGGTTGGTAATAATTCAATCCTTTCGCCGCGGTTATCAATAATAATTTTATTTACTTCTTCAGTTGTTATTTGAAAAACTAAAGTTTCTTGTGAGTTTTGATTAGTGTCTACTGTAATGGAATCCGTTTGTATGTCTTTTACCTCAGCTTGTAAATCTTGTTTTTTCCCATTTGAAAATAGTATTACTACTCCGCCAAGTAACAAGACTATTGCTACTCCGACTTTAATCGTAAACTTCATGCAACATTCGCCCCATTCTCTGACAGCTCTACCTTCAATCGTTCTAATGGTTCACGTAAATTATACATAATGAAATAGACTAACAAACTTATTGAAAAGAGCGAGCTGATGCTCGGGAAATTAATAGAAATAATTGCAAATGCAATCAAACTAGTTATATTCACTAGCGACGCTTTGAGGAATTTGAAATTAGAATAAATAGAAATAATAAAAAGACTTTTAATTTTCACTTCGAATCTTGATATAATCGGAAATGCATAGAGCATAATAAATAGACAGATTAGCAAAAGTATCAAAAAGAAAGGTGATAGAATATTATCATTACTAGTTGAGTAATGTACATCTATTAACAATATGAAGATAATGGATAACTGGATCATCCAATACTTCATTGTTATGAAAAAATTAGCTTTATAAGCTTTGAAGTATTCAGAAGTTGGATTCATCTCCTTTTCCCTAACCAATTTACCCATAGTAGAGAAAAGTGCTGTGATAGAAGGCCCCATCGGTATGGAGGCTATAAAAAATAAGAGAATATTTTCAAAAGTAAAATCCGCTAAATAGAATACTAGAAAAAAAAGACTATTACATAGTACAAAATAGAAATTGGTAACAAGGAAGTAATATACATACTTCATAATAATATATATCGGTCGATCTATAATTGATTTCATTATCATTACTCCCCTAAATTATTTTGCATTTGAAATTCTTTTGGACTCATTCCTTCATACAATCTGAAGTTTTTATAAAAATAATCACTATTTGAGTAGCCCACTAGGTCAGAAATTTCATAAATTTTATATCTCTTATTTTTCATTAACTTTTTAGCATTTTTTATTCTAATTCGATGTAAATAAACATTAAAAAACTCTCCTGTTTGTTGCTTAAAAGTTTTACCTAAATATGCACTATTATAATGAAATAAGTCCGCAATTAATTTTAGACTTATATCCTCATGATAGTGATTATTAATATATTTTTTAATTTCATCTATTATGTTTCCTTTCATCGTTGTGTAAGCGCTTAACAAATAACTAATGGACGAAAGTTCTTCTTGAATATATATACATATACCTCGTAAATTGGCCTGCTTATTAATATTAGTAGCAAAAATTTCTTTAGATATAATTTCTACATCGGGATATTTTTTTGTTATCATGTCAAATATCGAAATAAAAGATGCAATCATTTCCGCACTTATCCGTTCTTTCGAATAACCAGTCACCTTGTAGTATTGTTCTAGCTTTACTATTTCTTTCTCTATATTCCTTTCATCACCTAACTCCACATAATCATATAGTAGTTGTTTGTTTAGACTTTTAAAAAGCTGATTATCAACTTTGTTTAATTCCTCCAACTTCTCATAGTCCACCATAGCTTCTTCACTAAAACAAAAATAAACATCAGCCAACTCTTTAGTTTGTAAATAAGATTGATTAATTTTCTCCGTTCCATAAACTGAACTTCCAACTAACATTGCAATATTTTCATCGTCATTTAAGCTAAATTTTTTTTGCGCTTCCACTAAAAACCTTTTCACTTCCGCTTCTTCTTTGTTAACAAACAATACATGATTGTAATTTTCTTTTCTAACTACATATATTTGCTCACTATTTTGGCTAATTAGCCAATGATAATTAGCTTGTTTAATTTCAGACGATATTCGAGCAACTTGAAACTTTTTCCCGTGCAATTCCTTCATTATATTTTCCGAAACATCTTCTAAATTTCCATCCAATAAAGCACGGAATGATTTGTCCCTATTCATCTGGTCATATAAAGCTAATTGCTCCTGTCTTTTTTGCTCCTCAGCCCTATCAAGAGCAATTCTGGAAATGTTTTGTATTAATTCATCTTCGTCTATTGGTTTTAATAAATAAGATTCAATTCCCAATGCCATTAGTTCTTTGGCATAGGAAAAATTTGAATATGCCGTTAAAATAATAAATTTACAAGTAATATTTTCTTCCTTTACTTTGTGTATTAACTCAATACCAGAAAATCCAGGCATCTGAATATCTAACAATACTACATCGGGTTGATATGAACGAATTTTATTTAAACCATCGGGTCCGTCTATTCCTACATCACACACCTTGTATCCATAATCAGCCCAGGAAATAATGCTTCTCAAACCTTCTCTAATAATAGATTCATCATCAATTATTAGTAATTTCAGCATCTTATCAAATCCTTTCTGAAATTGGCATATATATAATAACAGTTGTCCCTTTTCCTAATTTACTCTGCATAGTTATACCGTATTTTTTTCCGTAATATAACTTTATCCTTTTATTAACATTATGCAAGCCTATTCGGTTCGAAGTCTCTTGCATCTCATTTATTTCATCGAGTTCTTTTGTTAGTTCTTCAATTTTTGATTGCGCTATTCCCACACCATTATCAATTACTTTTATGACGAGATTGTTATTCTCTTCCAAAATAATCACTTGAACAAAAATATTTTCAGTTGTATTTACAATGCCATGTATGATGGAGTTTTCGACTAAAGGCTGAAGCAACAAGGGAAACATTTCATATTTTTCAATATCACATGCTATATCAAATTTATAATTAATCTTATTACCAAATCTTAATTTTTGTATATCCAAATATGTTTTGATTAGATCTATTTCGGATTTTAATGGTACGGGTTGATTCGTTACTTCTAGGCTATAACGCATCATTTTTCCCATCATTTTAACGATGGTTGCTACTTCCTGATCTTTATTGATTACTGCTTTCATTCGAATCATTTCTAACGTGTTATATAAGAAATGTGGGTTAATTTGACTGGCTAACATTTTAAACTCTGATTCTTTTTGTTTTCTCTTCCATTGCTCTTCGTTGATTTTGTGAATATATACTTCATTAATGAGTTGTTGTATACTCTCAACAGTCGAGTCTAAATCTCTATAAACCTCACCAATCTCATCGCCTCCCAAATCTCGTTTGTCTATTTTGAAACTTCCCTTTGCGACATTATCCATAGCATTTCTTAATATATAAATACGACGGTCAAATGATTTAATAAACAAAGCAATTAAGCTAATTGAGATAAGCAGACTCAAAATAACAATAGTAAATCCCCGAATCAAAATATCATTTGAATCTTTAATCACATCCTTAACCGGGATTATTGCAGCAATCTGAATTTCATTTAATAACGTCTTTTTTGGTTGAAATGAGCGCAAATAAATTTTCACTTGTTCATTTTTGAAATCTGCATCAAAGATAATAGATTCTTCACCTTTTGAAAACGTTTGATTATGAATGAAATAAGGCCTTCTCCCTATCATGTCTGGATTTTTACTATGAACTATTTTTTCATAATCTAATGAAATATACACATCAAATAATTCCTTTTTTGAGATGGAGGTCAGATTTCCTGGCGATATATATATAGTTAAAATGCCCAGTAATTCGTCCTTTTCTCCATAGACAGCTCTTGTTAAAGTCAAATAATTTTCATTTGTCCATTTATCGGTTATAAACTCCCAGGATATCCGACCTTCTTTTCCAACTGCTTTTTTATACCAAGACTGACTTCTAACATCTTCATCAGCATAAATAAAATGCGAATCAGTTATCATTTCTTTCGTCATAAAGAATCGGATATTCTCAACCTCATTGTAATACTTTAAATATTCATCAAAAATCGGATTTTTTTTATAAGCATTATAAATTTCAAGATTATTCTCATATGATTGGCCTAATAATCGCTTAAGATCCCCATTAATATAGATAAGATCTGATATACTAGTCGCTCGATCTAATGTCGTATTTAATCTCATTTCAAGCTTATCAACGTTGGCATTTACTTCATTTATTGTATTGTTTAAGACGACATCTCTCATACTATAGTTCAAATAAAATCCGACTAATAGAATTGGGATGACAGTCGCAATCAAATAAATACCTAGCAGCTTAATCTTAATTTTTTGACCCGTTAATGAAAGGATCACTTTATTAAAAAATTTCATTGCATTCATACCCTTTACAACTAGTAGTTGGAATCTTACTAACCAAAAGTAATCTTATAGAGTAATAGTAATTGTAGTCATGTTATTCGCAAAAAGCTGTAGCTTCCATTTCCCTTGTTCTTGCCAAGCATCAGATGACGATAGACAAGTTACAGTAGCTTTAGGGAATAAGGGGATATCCAAAAACACTTCTTGATGGATAGCTGAAAGAATCTTTATGGTGGCTTCTCCCCTATTAATATCCCATTTGAATTCTTCGACTTTAATCTGTTTCGCTAAAGAAACACCCGAAAGCATGCCTTGGGGTATTTGAACAGGTAATGCTTGTAACAATGTAATTCTACCAGGGCGCCCATCTACTATCATTTCGTTAATAATCTGCGGTATCGCTCCATTGCCATCAACATTAAAGACATCTTTATTATTATAATGAGAAGTCATTAATGTTGAGTACATAGAATCATTCTTAATCATCATCTGTAGAATTTCATAGACAAGCTCTTTTTTATTAAATTGTGTCGCACATAGGGCAGCATGCATTCTTCCATGGGTAGAAGATGTATCTGCATCCGGATTCCGCAACCAAGCTTCAAGTCGCTTATCGAAAGCCTTTTTCGAAGCAGCCCATAATTCAGGTTTTGTCTCAGCCGTAAATTCTCGACTTTGAAAAATAGGATATAGATGAGAGAAGTGACGATGATTGTAATTTTCCGCTTTCTCTTCAGTTATCCACTCCTTGAGAACGCCTTCATCATTGATCATATAATCCGGTAGTTTTTCTAGCATTTTTGTCCACTTGACTATTTCGGGAGAATCAATACCAAGTTCCTTATGACCTTCTATTAAATTTCGTAATACCTCTTTTGCTACTGCAATATCTTGTGTTGAATTATCACCGCAGCCATTTTCCGCTGAATAAGAAGGTGTAAAATGATAGGTCCCTTGTGAATCCTCAATTAAAAAGTCTTCGTAAAAGAGTGCACATTCTTTTAAATAGGGAATGGCTTCACTTTCTAAAAACTCTGTATCGCCAGTATGTAAATAATATTGGTAGAACCAATGACCTAGCCAACCAGCCCCGCATGTCCAAAATTGTAATGGCCATTCTTCATTCCAATGAAAGTGTTTCCCTGTATTACTCGAATGAGCTGAAGCCATAATCCCTCTGCTCCCATAATACAATTTTGCATTTTCTCTAAATTCAGGGATGAATTCTTTAATTAACCTAAAAAATCCGTGTATACCTTCTACTAAATTACATGATAGGGCAGAAGCAATAGATAATTGAACATTTGTATCGAATGTATAATCCCCACTCCACGCAGGCTCAAATGTCCCTGTCCAAATCCCTTGAAGGTTAGGCGATAATTCACCTGCACTGCAAATAAACATATATCGACCGGAATCATATAGTTTTTCTATTAATGCTAATGGTATTTGATGAGTTCGCTTTGTTTCGTCTATCAGTTCCTCAATAGACTTTTTACGCTCTTCAACATTTGCTAGTTGTAGTGTAACCCGATTAAATATTTCAGCATGAATCTTCTTATGGCGCATTAGAAGTAATTCATAAGATGGCTGTAATAATTGAAAGTCACTACCCTCTATTGCTGCCCCGACCTCATCCGATTGACATGTATCTATTTTAATTAATAGTATTATTTCTTGTGCATGCTCGACGGAAAGAATATTGTTATTTATGCTGACGTTACCCTCGGGAGCCTCAATCCGCATCTCTACACGGTACCCGTCCCCAGTTTTTACGTACACATTATTCAAGCTTATTTTATCATGTCGAATTTCTCTTTGATGGTCTATTAAACTATGTTTGTAATCTTCTATTTCTAAACGGCAGCACACGTCCCTTGCATCATTTTGGATTGTATGAACAATAACATTATCGGCTCGTGAAACAAATGTATTTCTGTTATGTAGAACATCATTTCCATCTTGAAATTTAACAATAATTTCTCCCGTCTCGAAATTCACACTACGTGAATAGTTCGTCACATCTTTAATGTCAGATTCGATATATAGATGAAAAGCCGGATGAAAGGGATCACTCATCGTTAAACCTTGGTAACCTAATTCCTGCGCTTTTTCATAAAAAAAAGCTTGCGCTGCCTCATAGCCCTGTTCGTGGATGATATTCCTTAACTTTTCGAGATATGGGGCCATATTTGGAAGTTGCTGATTCGTTCCTTGCGCTAAATATAAACGGCTATGATTACCAATAATCGTTTCTTTTTCAGGGTTTCCAAATACCATTACACCCTGTTCACCATTTCCACTTACCATTGCTTCTTCCCAATTTTCAGAATGAACCTTATTCCAAGCACCTCTAATAGGATACATATTAGTAATCACTATTTTCACCCTCTTCTTTATTAGTTTGATTTTCATTTAATAAGACTGCTATCTATCGGCATTCTAAAACTAAGTTTAACTTATGAACTTAGTTAATTATAAAGAACTTCCTATTCGAATTCAACCCAATTTATTGAAAACAAAGAATAAACATTCCTTTCTGACTAGTTAACAGTGCATAATAAAAATCCCTTCAAAATAAAGGGACTTTTACTTCAGCTTTGTAACATATTTATTACGTCTATTGATTAACAAAAAATGATTGGATCTCCAAGCCTTTATTAACCTGTGACTTAGGCAAGTAAACGGTTAATGAACAGACGTGCATATTTAAGCTACTAAAACCACTTGCATCCATGAATGGTTTTAGTGGAGGCGTCGAAAATGCTCTGGTGGTAATCCAACTATTCTTTTAAACGTTGCAATAAAGTGACTTACAGACCTAAATCCTACTTTTTTAGAGACAAAGTTAATCGTGATTTCTTCAGAATCAAATAAAATTTGCTTTGCTTTTCGAATTCGGAGATTAAGAAAATAAGCGTAAGGAGAAATACGGAATGTTTCTTGAAAAAGTATATTAAGTCGACGCGGCGATATACCAAGATAACTTGCGAATTCGCTAACCCCAATATTAGGATTTGAAATATTAATCATCATCCAGTTAATAAGTGGTTGCAGGAATTCCAATTTTTCTGAGACATCCGAATTCCTCTGTACTCCCGCATAATTATTAATGGTTAATAAAAATTGATAGACATAAGTAGATGTCATTATTCCAAACGCATCATCTGTCCGTTTAACCTTATCTACTAAATCGATAATATGAACATTGATCGGACTTTCTGTTTCCCAGCAATAAATAGCATCAGTCTTTAATCCTATATATTCCAATAGATCCGCTATCATTCTTCCATCAAATGTTAAATATACAGTCCGCCATGTATCAGTAATTGCTTGATAGCTATGCGGCATATGCGGACTGAGCAATACGCCACTATTTTCACATAAAGAGATCGTATTTCCTGCAATAGAAATACTCCCCTCCCCACTTATTGTTTGAAGCCAATGGTAAGAAGGATACCCTTGTGGGCGGTTCAATCTTTCTTGATTTTGATTATAACCAATGCTTTCTGCATAAATCGGCATTGGTTTGTTCTGTAGCGGAGATAAGACTACTCGATCATGTAACATTGCAACTATTCCTCTCCAAAATGCCGTTTTCTTATATCCTAAACATAAATCTTATATTTAAAAGACTAAGTATTAAGACTATAATGATTTTATATTATATTGGAAAGGTGGAGAAAGCAATGATTAATGACAGATTACCAAAGTTTTGGTATGGAGGAGATTATAATCCAGAACAATGGGACGAAGACATCTGGAACGAAGATATCCGCATGTTTAAACTTGCTGGTATTGATGTTGCAACACTCAATGTTTTTGCCTGGGCACTCAACCAACCAAACGAAGATACGTATAATTTTAAAGAGCTCGATGCAACAATTGATCGATTATATGCCAATGGGATTTACACTTGCCTAGGAACTAGCACAGCCGTACACCCAGCATGGATGGCCAAGAAATACCCCGACGTACTACGCGTTGATTTTCAAGGGAGAAAGAGAAAATTTGGCGGCAGACATAATTCCTGTCCAAACAGTCCAACGTATCGAACATATGCACAACGAATGGCTGACAAATTAGCAGAGCGATATAAGGACCACCCTGCTGTTTTAGTTTGGCATGTCTTTAATGAATACGGTGGGTATTGTTATTGTGATCAATGCGCAACCGCATTTCGTAGATGGTTAAAAGAACGTTATGAGACGATTGAAGCAGTTAATCATGCATGGAACACCTCCTTTTGGGGCCATACCTTTTACGAATGGGATGAAATTGTTCCGCCGAATATATTAAGCGAAGAGTGGGAAGGTAACCGCACGAATTTCCAAGGAATATCACTAGATTACCGACGCTTCCAATCTAACAGTCTATTAGAATGTTTTAAATTGGAAAGAGATGCAATTCGTAAGCATACACCTCATATTCCAATTACAAATAATTTGATGGGGCTTTATCCTGAATTGGATTATTTCAAATGGGGTAAAGAAATGGATATCGTTTCATGGGATAACTACCCATCAATTGATACGCCAATCAGTATGACTGCTATGACTCATGATTTAATGAGAGGGCTCAAAGGTGGCCAGCCATTCATGTTAATGGAACAAACGCCGAGTCAGCAAAACTGGCAGGCTTACAACTCTTTAAAGCGCCCTGGTGTCATGCGTTTATGGAGTTATCAAGCTGTATCACGCGGGGCTGACACAGTTCTATTTTTTCAATTACGACGTTCCGCTGGCGCTACGGAAAAGTATCATGGTGCTGTAATTGAACATGCCGGACACGAGAATACGCGTGTATTCCGGGAAGTAGCTGAACTAGGTAAAGAATTAGGTAAACTATCTGATCAACTAATAGATGCACGCATAGAAGCAAAGGTAGCTATTGTATTTGACTGGGAAAATCGATGGGCTATCGAATTATCTAGTGGTCCCTCCATTGCTTTAGACTATGTAAAAGAAGTACACAAATACTATGATGCTTTTTATCAACATAATATCCAAGTAGACATGATTGGCGTTGAAGAGGATCTAAGTAAGTATGATATCGTCATTGCTCCCGTCTTATATATGGTGAAAGAAGGATACGCCAATAAACTAGAAGCATTTGTTAAAGGTGGCGGAACATTTTTAACTACTTTCTTTAGCGGGATTGTAAATGATAATGATCTTGTCACTATAGGTGGCTATCCTGGAGAATTAAGAAATATGCTAGGTATTTGGGCAGAAGAAATTGATGCATTACATCCAGATAACAAAAATCGCATCGTTATGAAAGACAAAGTTGGTTACTTAGAGGGGGAATACGAATGTAACCTATTATTTGACTTAATTCATTCTGAAGGTGCTGAAGTATTAGCTGTATACGGAGATGACTTTTACGAAGGTATGCCCGTAGTGACCAAGAATAAATTCGGAGAAGGCAATGCTTGGTACATCGCTTCTAGTCCAGACCAGGATTTTTTACAAGGATTGGTAGCTAACTTATGTGAAGAAAAAGGTATTAAATCTCTATTGAATTCTAATAAAGGAATCGAAGTATCTGAACGTGTAAAAAATAATAAATCTTACTTATTCGTCATGAATCACAATGATGAAACAAGCCAGTTTGAATTAGGTACAGATAAGAAAATTGATTTATTAACTCGCAAAACTCTGACCGGGACAATATCCTTGGAAGCTCGTGGGGTCATGATTTTAGCTAGTGATATGCTAGGTGATTTATAGTTTTTTAATCTGAGGAGGCGCTGCATAATGACAGCTGAAAAAGTTCGTTGGGGTATTATGAGTACTGCCCGTATTGGCAAACGTTCTGTAATTCCAGGTATACAAGAGTCCAAATGGAATGTTGTGGAAGCAGTCGCAAGCCGTTCTTTAGAGAATGCTCAAGCCTTTGCTGATGAATTAGGCATTCCAAAAGCATATGGTAGTTATGAAGATTTACTAAATGATCCTGCAATTGACGCGGTCTATATTCCACTTCCAAATCACTTACATAAGGAGTGGACAATTAAAGCTGCTAAGGCTGGCAAACATATTTTATGTGAAAAACCAATTGCTTTAGACGAAGCAGAAGCAACAGAAATGGTTGACACTTGTAACAAAGCAGGTGTTATTCTAGCCGAAGCCTATATGTATCTTCATCAAAAAAGATATGAAGATATTAAAATTCGGATTGCTAATGGTGAAATCGGGGATGTCCGTGGCATTCATGGCGTCTTCACATTTAATGGCGCTAAAGATATGAGTAATATCCGTTTTACAAAAGAATGGGGCGGAGGCTCGATTTATGATGTAGGCTGTTACCCTATTAACGCTGCTAGGTTTTTGCTTGGCGAAGAGCCTTCAGCGGTAACTGCTCATGCCTTTTTCTCTCCAGACCATGGCAACGTCGATATGATGGCTTCTGGAATAATGGAGTTTTCCAATGGCGTTGCCTTAACATTTGATTGTGGGATGTGGGCTGAGTTTCGCAATGAGCTCGAAATTCTCGGTTCAAAGGGTAGAATTGTACTGAAAGAAGCATTCCTTGGAGACCAATCATACGAAATTATTAAAGACGGACAAACTAAAAAAATCATCGAGGATAATAGTAATCCTTATGCATTACAAGTCGATAATCTCGCAGAGAGTATACGTAACGGAAAACCAACTAAATTTCCAACAGATGATATTATTAGTAATATCAAAGCGATAAAAGGGACTCTTATTTCAGCTGAGAAACAAGAAAGGGTTCTTTTACGCTAAAAGATTGGGGGATGACAATGCGAAATATTCAAATCGGAAACCTAAAGAAAACAACAACTGAACTAATAATGGGAACTGATTACTTTACACCAGAAATTATGGATACAGTCACCGAGGTACTCGAAAATTATATTCATATCGGCGGAAATATTATCGATACAGCATTCGTTTATACAGGCGGAAAAAGTGAACAAGCAATTGGTATCTGGATGGAAGAAAACAAGCGTCGTGATGATGTCCTGCTGCTAACAAAAGGTGGTCACCCTACTAAAGAAGGTTCACAAATCAATAAACAAGCCATCGACGAAGAACTAAAAATCAGCTTGGAAAGACTTCGAACTGACTACGTTGAGCTTTATGCCCTTCATCGTGATGACCCTTCTGTACATGTAGGTGAAATACTAGAAATATTAAATGAGCATGTAGAAGCAGGTAGAATTGGCACTTTCGGAGGTTCCAATTGGTCTATTAAACGACTTCAAGAAGCAAATGACTATGCGGAAAACCATGGATTAGTAGGTTTTTCCTTTAGTAGCCCTAACTTAAGCTTGGCAAAAGCACAGTCACCTTATTGGCCCGATTGTGTATCCGTTGATGATTCAATTCTCGCCTGGCATGAAAAATCTAATCTCCCTCTTCTTTCATGGTCTTCACAAGCACGCGGATTTTTCACTGGTCGCTTCACACCAGAAGACCGATCAAACGAAGATTTAGTTCGGGTTTTCTATAATGACGCCAACTGGGAACGATACCGTAGAGCAGAGCAATTGGCAAAAGAAAAAAACGTAGAAACAATTCAAATTAGCCTAGCTTATGTCTTAAATCAATCATTTCCAACAGCTGCAATTATAGGACCACAAAATCATACGGAAATGCTTTCTTGTAGAGATGCTACTGAAATTGCCTTATCAGAAGATGAGATTAGGTGGCTTGATCTTCGTACAACGTAAAAAAGAACCAGAACATTGAATCTTTTCATTCAATGTTCTGGTTTATTTTAATCTACCTGCAGCCGCTATCTAGTTTTGAAACTTCAGCC